>NZ_JBQYSN010000056.1:0-31597 GCF_052686535.1 Agrobacterium sp. DKPNP3
CGCCACAGGCGTTCGCGCGGCACATCCTTCGGCACGGTTTCGAGATGGTCGGTCAGCTTTTCGCAAAGGCCGATCATGTTCTGGTGGTAATAAGCAATGGCGGTGGTGCGCGTCATCACCCTGACGCCGCGATCCTTCAGGGCTTTCAATTCATCCGCCAGCCAGGTCCATGCGGGCTTGCCGTCGATCTTCGCCTGGGGTTCGGACAAGAGCGTGCCGCCGGCTTCGGCATTTTCATCGACCAGCACGACGTTCAGACCATCGACCGCAGCCGCGCGCGCGGCTGCGAGACCGGCGGGACCGGCGCCGACGATCAGCACGTCGCAATGCAGGTTGCGCGATGCGTAGGTATCGGGGTCTTCCTCCTTGGGGGATACGCCGAGACCGGCCGCCGCGCGGATAAACGGCTCATAGACCTTGTTCCAGAAGCTCTTCGGCCACATGAAGGTCTTGTAGTAGAAGCCGGCCGAAAACAGCATATAGGCCATGTCGTTGACGGCGCCGATATCGAATTTCAGGCTCGGATATTTGTTCTGCGAGGTGGTCTCCAGGCCGTTCCAGATTTCCTGCACCGTAGCGCGGGTATTGGGCTCGAACCGGCCGGTGCCGCGGCGGGTGCCGATCAGCGCATTCGGCTCCTCGGAACCCGCCGCCACCGGGCCGCGCGGGCGGTGGTATTTGAACGAGCGGCCCATCAGATGCACGCCATTGGCAAGAAGCGCGGAAGCGACGGTGTCGCCCTTGAGGCCGCGATAGGTCTTGCCGTCGAAGGTGAAGCTCACGGAGCTTGAAGCATCCACCCGGCCACGGCCGGAAACGCGATAGGAGTTCATTTCGACACCTCGGAGCTTGCTGGGGCGCGTGTCAGGGAAGACAGTTCGGGGCGCGGCTCGCCCGCGGGATAGGTCGTGAGAAACCGGTCGCTCACCGTGTCGCGCACGGCGTTGAAGAAGCGGCCGCAGCCGTGCAGGTGCCGCCAGCGCTCGAAATGCGGACCCTTGACGTTTTCGCGGATGAACAGGAATTCCTCCCATTGCTCATCGCTTTGCGACGACGGATCGGCCGGGCGCACGATATGGGCCTGGCCGGCATAGGTGAATTCGGCTTCGGGCAGCGTTTCGTTGCAATAGGGGCAGCGGATCAAAAGCATCGTTGTGTCCTCAATGCGCCACGGCGGCGGCGGCGGCCTCGTCGATCAGGCGGCCGGAGCGGAAGCGTTCCAGCGTGAACGGCGCGTTGATCGGGTGCGGTTCGTTTTTGGCGATGGTCCAGGCGAAGGTGTGGGCGGCACCCGGCGTTGCCTTGAACCCGCCCGTGCCCCAGCCGCAATTGACGTAAAGCCCCGCGACCGGCGTCTTGCCGAGAATGGCCGAGCGATCCGGCGTCACATCGACGATGCCGCCCCATTTGCGCAGCATGCGCATGCGGTTGAAGATCGGGAAGATTTCGACGATGGCGGCGATCGTGTGCTCGATCAGCGGCAGGCCGCCGCGCTGCGAATAGGACGTATACTGGTCCGTGCCCGAACCGATCACCAGCTCGCCCTTGTCCGACTGGCTGATATAGGCGTGGACCGCGTTCGACATGACGACGCAGGGGAAGATCGGCTTGATCGGCTCCGACACCAGCGCCTGCAAGGGATAGCTTTCGAGCGGCAGGCGCACACCGGCCGTATCCATGACGACGGAGGTGTGGCCGGCGGCCGAGACCCCGACTTTCTTCGCCTTGATGAAGCCGCGCGCCGTTTCCACACCGGCCACGGAACCGTCGGCATTGCGGCGAATGGCGGTGACCGGGCAGTTCTGGATGATATCGACGCCACGGGCGGCGGCGGCACGCGCATACCCCCAGGCAACCGCATCGTGTCGCGCCGTACCGGCCCGTTCCTGAAGCGCGCCGCCCATGACCGGATAGCGCGCATTCGCCGCGATGCTCAACGGCGGGCAATAGTCCTTGCATTCTTGTGGGCTGAGCCAGCGATTGTCGACGCCGTTCAGGCGGTTGGAATGGATATGACGCTTGAAGCTCTGCACGTCGTGCACATTGTGGGCGAGCATCAGCACGCCGCGTTTCGAATACATGACGTTATAGTTCAGTTCCTGGCTCAGGTTCTCCCAGAGATCGACGGCATGGTCGTAAAGACGGGCGCTTTCGTCATAGAGATAGTTGGAGCGGATGATGGTCGTGTTGCGGCCGGTATTGCCGCCGCCGAGCCAGCCCTTGTCGATGACGGCGACATTGGTGATGCCGTGCTGGCTGGCCAGATAATAGGCAGCCCCCAGGCCGTGGCCGCCGGCGCCGACGATGATCACGTCATATTCGGATTTCGGCTGGCTGTCCGGCCATTGTTCTTCCCAATTTTTATTGCCCGTCAGGGCATTCTTCAAAAGACTGAAAGCATTAAAGCGCGTCATGATCGGACCCGACGGTTGGAAAATCTGTTGTCGTAAACGCTAAGATCATTTGCCATCGCCCGGCTGGACAATCGCGTCTGTTTGCATGAATATTTGCGTCATGAAATCGCACGCCGCAAAAAAACGCCTCAGCGTCGCCTTCCTCCTTGCAGACCGCTTCACGCTGTCGGCCTTTGCAAATTTCGTTGATGTGCTGCGCCTTGCCGCGGACGAAGCAGACCGCTCCCGTCCCATCCTTTGCGAATGGTCGGTTCTGTCGGCGACGCTTGGCAGCGTGCAGTCGAGCTGCGGCGTAAAAGTGCAGCCGGATACGCGGCTGATGAACGCAGGGCGCTACGATTACATCGTCGTCGTCGGCGGCTTGATCAGCGACCACAGCGCGCTTGCACCTGAAGCCATTCGCTTTCTCAAGGATCGTGCGAGAGCGGGCGTCCCTATCGTCGGTCTCTGTACCGGTGTCTTCATTCTGCACGAAGCGGGTCTGCTCGACGGCTATCGCTGCTGTGTGAGCTGGTTCCACCGCCAGGATTTTCTGGACCGTTTCGCTACCGTGCAAATGGTCTCGGACCAGATTTTCGTCATCGATCGGGACCGGCTGACCTGCTCCGGGGGCCATGGAGCGGCCCATCTCGCGGCCTTTCTTGTGGAGCGCCATGTCGGCCAGTCCGCCGCCATCAAGAGCCTCAACATCATGATGATCGACAGCGCGCTGAGCGGCGAAAAGCCCCAGCCCGGCCAGCAGAGCGCGCGAAAGGCCACCGATCCCCTGGTCAAAAAAGCGATCCTGCGGATGCAACAGAATATCGAGGTTCCGAAAACAGTGCTGGAACTGGCGAGCGATCTCGGCCATGGCCGCCGCAGTCTCGAACGGCGTTTCCTCATCGACCTCAAGGCGACACCGTCAAAAGTTTACCTCGAACTTCGGCTGGACCGCGCGCTTTCTCTTCTGCGTACGACACATGATCCAATCACCCAGATTGCGCTCGCCACCGGGTTCTGCGACGCACCGCATCTTTCCCGCACACTCAAGACCGAGCGCGGCTTTACACCCAGTGAATATCGTAAAACGCAGGTTGGCCACACGGTGGCGGACGAAGAATTCGCTGTTGGGGTGTTGCTGCCTCAAATGTAAGCAGCTTCGGCCATTGCAATTTTGAGGGCGCGTTTTCTCACTGAACCACCGCTATCGCACCCTATGTTTTACCGTCGAAGGCATCAATCGCCTGTTGAGGTGGCGTCCGGCAACGGATATCAGGTGCACAAAATCCCTGCGGACGTTCCGCACGCAATAAGGCTTATCCTCCTATGATCCCGGACTTCCTCGTCACCCATTCCGGCGGCTTCCATGCCGACGAACTTCTCTCAAGCGTCGTGCTCACCCGGCTTTTCCCGCAGGCCCGCCTTGTCCGCAGCAGGGCAGCCGAGTGGATCACCCCGGCCACGGATCGCATCATCTACGACGTCGGCGGCGCTTATGATCCCGAGGCCGGCATCTTCGATCATCATCAGCGCGGCGCCCCGTTGCGCGACGACGGCCAGCCCTTCAGCTCATTCGGCTTGATCTGGAAACATTTTGGCCGCGATTTTCTTGCCGCGTTCGGTATTCCTGAAGAACATATCGAAGCAATCCATGCCTCGTTCGACAAGAGCTTCGTGCTGCCGGTCGATCTGGTCGACAATGGCGCGCTCAGCCCCTCGACGGCTGGACCGCTTGCCGGACTGACCTTGCCTGTTCTTCTGGAAACGCTCAAACCGGTTTTCGACGAGACGGATCCGGAAGCGGACGATCGTTGTTTTAACGCGGCGCTCGCGATTGCGCGTGCTTTCGTCGAAGCCAAGATCGGAAACAGCGCTGCAAAACTGCGGGCCGAAGCGCTTGTGCAGAAAGCGATCGTCGATGCAGGTCAGGGACAGGTTCTGGAACTGCCAACGGGAATGCCATTTCGTCCCGCCATCATCAAGGCCGGCGCCGAGCACCTGCTATTTGTCGTTCACCCACGTCAGAACGACTGGTGCCTGACCGGCATTCGCCGCGCGGATGACGGGTTCGAACTGCGCGCGGACCTTCCGGCGGGCTGGGCGGGCCTGACGGGCAAGGACCTGGAAGCGGTTTGCGGTGTCGAAGGCGCGACCTTCTGCCATAACGGTCGCTTCGTTGCTGCGGCCAAAACCCGTGAGGCGGCGCTTGCCATGGCGGCGATAGCGGTCAGGCAGGCAACCGCCGCAATCTCATAAGACAGCGTCACCTTTTTTGGTGTGGGGGTTCGCCTGGAGCTCAGCGGGTTACAGACGCTGTTGCCGGCTCGCCCTCCTGCGGCCATCGCCGCAATGCGTCTTGTCCCGCCTCTGTCAGGCCATAGACCCCTCTGTCCTGGCGCTCGAACCAGCCATAAACGTTCGAAAGCAGGATCTTGCCGGCATCGGGTACACTCGATCTGACCTCACGAACGCGTAACGGGCCTGAAGCCAGCGCCTGGGCACAGCCCAGCGCCTGCTGACGGTGCGCCGTCATGACCGGCGCGCGGGTACTGCCGCCGATTGCCGGATCGCCGCGCCTTTTCTGATGCTCACGCATCAGCCGCGACCGACGTTTTGGATTGGTCCGCGGCATGGGTGAGATTGAACCGACGATCACGCTCACGTCTCCATGATCGGAAACGCCGAGCATGCCGATGCCGAGCCTGCGGCACAGGTCGCGATAGCGCCTGTCGGATTCGCGGCCTTTTCCCCGGGCAGACACCCGAGCCGCAATCCAAACCTCGTCGGCAACCGCCGCACGATCAACAGCCTGCAGGATGAGTTCCAGATTGAAACTCAGCTTCAGTTCACAGATCACGACGACAGGCGGATCATCATCACTGAGGCCCACGAGGTCGCAGCCGCCAACCTCGCCCTTGACGGTGTAGCCAGCCTTTTCGAGAAAGCCCTTGATTGGCAGATAAAGCGACGTTTCCATGGGGCCTGTGCGTTCGGATCAAGTTCCCCCAGTTACATCGATCCGCATATGCTGGACAAGCCTTAAGCAGCTCGATGCAAAAGCTCAGGCCTGATCGAGCGCAAGGGTGAGGTCGGCCACGAGATCATCCGGATGTTCGATGCCGATCGACAGCCGGATCGTGGAGTCGAGAACGCCGATGCGCTGGCGGACATCGGCAGGAACGCCCGAGTGGGTCATCGTTGCGGGGTGCGACGCAAGGGACTCTGTGCCACCGAGGCTCACGGCCAGTTTGAATATATTGAGCGCATTGAGAAACCTGAAAGAAGCAGGCTGCCCGCCGACGATATCGAACGAAAAGGTGGAGCCCGCGCCCGAGCACTGTGCGGCGAACACTTTTCCAACCGCGGATGCTGGATCGCTGAATGGCAGATAATGAATTTTGTCGACCTTCGGATGTCCTTTTAAAAATTCTGCCACAACCCTGGCATTGCTATCGGCGCGTTCCATGCGAATTTGCAGCGTTTCGAGCGATCGCCCGAGCATCCAGCATGAATGTGGATCGAGCTGCGTTCCGATTGCTCCGCGCAACGCCTTTACCTGTTTCATCACATCCTTACGGCCCAATGCCGCACCGGCGATGAGGTCAGAATGACCACCGACATATTTGGTCAGCGAGTAGAGCGAGATGTCGGCGCCATGTTCGATGGGCCGCTGAAAAACAGGCCCGAGAAGCGTATTATCGCAGGCGATGATCGGCCTGTGGCCCTGCCTGTTGGCAATGGTGTCGGCAACCCGGCTCATCATCGCGATGTCAACGATGCTGTTTGTTGGATTAGCCGGGGTTTCGATGAGGATAACCGACACCCTGCCCTTCGCCATCGCCTCTTCAGCAGCGGCCATCACGGAGGCTTCGCTCACGCCATCGGCAAAGCCCACCGCGGAGACGCCAAAATTATGGAACGTTTTCGCCAACAGCGTCTCCGTGCCACCATAAAGAGGCTGGGAGTGAAGCACGGTGTCGCCCGGCCGGACGAAGGCGAAAAGCGTTGTCGAAATGGCCGACATGCCGGAGGAGAAAAGCGCGCAGCTCTCGGTTCGCTCATAAACGGCGAGGCGATCCTCAACAATCTCGCTGTTGGGGTGATTGAAGCGCGAGTAGACGAGGCCAGCACCCCTGCCCTCTGGCGGTTCCTTGCGCCCGGAGACATAGTCGAAGAAATCACGTCCGTCTTCCGCCGATTTAAAGACGAAGGTCGATGTCAGGAATACGGGTGGCTTGACGGCACCCTCCGACAATTCCGGATCGTAACCATAGTTCAACATCTGGGTTTCGGGATGCAGAGCGTGGTTGCCGATATGGGTTTTGGACGGGTGCGGCGCGGTCATCGATAATCCCTCGGATATTGTTGAACTCACCGCAGATTACACACATTTTCACCGAAATACCTTGCATTTTGATGCGCGAAAAGTTTGATAAAGACAATTTGTTGCGGAGAAGTGCCGACTATGTCGCAGAAAATTGCGGACCCCATCGACAGCAGAATCCTCAAGGAGTTGTCGGCCGACGCGCGGATCACCAACAACGAACTCGCAGAGCGGGTCGGCCTGTCAGCATCGGCGTGCCTGCGTCGTCTGCGACGCCTGGAGGAGATTGGCGCGATCAAAGGTTATTCCGCCATCATTGATCCTGCGGTCGAGGGATGGACCATGACCGCCCTCGCCTCCATCCGTCTCAGCCGCCAGCACGATGACGAGATCCGCATGTTCGAAGCCGCCGTTCTCGACTGGGATGAGGTTCTCGAGTGTCATCTGGTGACCGGCCCGCGGGATTATATGCTTAAGGTCATGTGCGGCGGACTGGAGGATTACGAGCGCTTCATAAAGGACAAGATTGCGAAGCTGAAATGCGTCGACACCATTGAGACCAGCTTCGTCATGAACACAATCAAGACGCGACGGGTCTAAGTTTGGTTGTGTCCGAGCGGCTTCGATGATGGCGTCCAACTTCAGCCACGTCTGGCCGATGGCTCTTCTAGCTGGGAGTGATTGCTTCTAGCCAGATGCTAACGGCAACGGCTCCCGCATCCTGATGTCCGACAGCCCTCTCTCCGAGATAGCTCGCGCGACCGAGACGCGGCTTCATGGACGCTGTGGCTTCAGCACCCGCGACACCCGCCGCCACTGCCGAGCGCCACGCATCCTCTGAAGATGCGCCGCCGCCAAGTTTTTCCCTGAACGTTTCTGCCGCGGGATACAACGCGTCAATCATGGTGCGGTCGCCTGGCCCGGCGCCACCGAGTTCAGAGACGGCTGCAACAGCAGCTAGAAATGCGTCGGCCATTTGTTCGGCGGTTGGCTTTTCGATCCCGGCAAGCTGGCGCGAAGCGCGCATCAGGCCGGTGGCGTAGAATGGTCCCGAGCTTCCGCCGATCGCTTTTCGCATCGCGTTTGCCATCGCCATCAATCCATCCGAAACGTCGCTGAACCTCTGCTCCGGAAGTGCAAGAATTGCTTCGGCACCGCGCACCATGCTCATCCCCAAGTCGCCATCGCCTGTGATGCTGTCAAGCTCCGTTAGCCTGGGCTCCGCGGCGATCAACGCGTTAGCCACATGCCGTGAGACTGCATGTAATCGATCTCCGGCTGTGGTTCTTCTTCTCTCAGCGGCCTCGCTCTTTTCAATATTGTGCGACGGCAGCACCCGCTCCCTGTTCACGGCCCCGCCGCGGGGCCAAGCGGTGGCCACGGTCGGCGCGTCGATGAGGCTTAGGGTTTCAGCATCGACAGGTATGACTGACAGAGAGAAGCCTGGCATATCCAGCGCCGAAAGGAAGGTGCCTGCCCAGGCCCGCTCGACGGATATGCCCAATGATTCGAGACGCGCCACCGCGGAGCGTGCCACGATCGCAAGTTCCATCGGCGGCGTTGATCCCAATCCGTTGACAAGAAGCGCCACTCGATCCCCGCTTTTAAGCTTACCATCGGCCTTGATGGTATCGAGGACCAGCGTCACTAGCTCGTCCACCGGCGCGAGGGGCATCCTCCGGACGCCCTGCTCGCCATGAATCCCGAGCCCCACTTCGATTTCCGCCTCCCCGAGCACGAAGCCCGGCTTGCCGACCGCCGGAAGCGTGCAGGAGCCCAGCGCAACTCCCATCGAAGCCAATTTCCCGGCGGCCTCGCGCGCTATACGGGCCACGTCTTCAAGAGGAAGCCCCCTCTCGGCCGCCGCGCCGGCGAGCT
This sequence comes from Agrobacterium sp. DKPNP3, assembly GCF_052686535.1. Taxonomy (NCBI): domain Bacteria; kingdom Pseudomonadati; phylum Pseudomonadota; class Alphaproteobacteria; order Hyphomicrobiales; family Rhizobiaceae; genus Agrobacterium; species Agrobacterium sp. DKPNP3. The sequence goes on from NZ_JBQYSN010000056.1 coordinate 8,596, forward strand.
TATGGACCAGCACCGTCCCGGCGATGCCACGGCGTCGGTCTGCGGACACTGTATCCCTCAACGCGACGTCGTCTGCGACGACGACGATCTCGACGGGGATACCTTCGGCCCTTGCGAGCTCTGCCGCCAGGCCGAAATTCAGCCTGTCGCCTGTATAGTTCTTGACGATCAGGAGGGCACCCGCAGGCCCTGCCGCGGCCCTGATACCCGCGAGAACCGCATCGGTGCTGGGCGAGGTAAAAACGTCACCTGCGACCGCAACGGTCAGCATGCCCGCCCCGACATAGCCTGCATGGGCGGGCTCATGTCCGCTGCCGCCACCAGACAGCACCGCCACCTTCCGCTTATCCGGTTCGGGAAGGCCGGACTGAATCACGACGTTCTCATCAGCAAGCAGGATCGTCGCAGGACTAAGGGCTACGACCCCTTCAAGCATCTCCCGCACGACAGTTACTGGATTGTTGATGAGCTTCTTCATGCCTTCTTCCTCCGTGCGGTTCCTCAACCGGGGACGCAAACGCGCGCTGCCGACCGAAAACAAGCACGATCTGAAAGCCGATTTCAAGTTCCCGACGCTCGCGTCAGGGGTACATTTCCGCCATTGCCTCTTGCGACGGACGCGCTATCATGTCGCCACTACCGGACGGCAGCTTTGGGAGGAGCGATACGTGAGACGGATGTGGCCAGACGAATTTGCCTTTCTGCTTGATGGTTCTGAAGAGGTCGACCTTCATATTCCACCGGTAGCCAGAGACCATGGTTCGACCGGCAAGGCGACAACCAGGAAAGCCCTGCGCGCCCGGATCAGCCAGGAAAATTTTGAAAAGATCTGGAGCCTTGCCGAGGCCCGCTACAGGCTGGATGGCAAGTTCACGGGCAAGGCTATCACCCTGATCGCGAATAATCCCCACTACAAGGAGTGGCACCCCGCAGACGGTGGCGCCGTCGAAGGCGTTGCCGACAGCGGTCATAAATATACGACACGCTATGTTATCGTGCACTTCCTTCTGGATGACGTGAGCGAGCCTGTCGAAGCATAGGTTTTCAACCTTCGCCCTTTCCCCGACGGGTTCTCGCACAGGGTTTCCTGCTGTCTGTCAGTTGGAAGAAAAGCGTCGCGCTGCCGCCTGACTGCCCGGATTCCGCGCCGGGCCGGATCGCATGTGAAGTTTTGAGGCCCTGATTGCTGAACCAAGGGAGGCAAACAGCAAGCGAAGCGCGAAGACCCGCGACATGCTCACCTGAGCAGAGCGGGTGCAACACCATTACCCGTAAATGGATTCCAGTCTTTGGCCGCAAGAATGGCCCATGCCGTGGCTCCGATATGCGGCAACCTGAAATACTTGAAGTCGGCGGAGTTGGAGCCCGGACCGATTTTCAGGCCGGTCGTCAGTTCGCGATCCTGGGTCGCATAAACAAGTCCGCTCGGCGAAATATTCGCTTTTATTGTCTCGAGCAGCCTGTCGGCTTTCCCTTTCTGTCCAGCACGCTGAAACGTCAGCGCCGCCTGTGCGGTGCCTTCGAGCCAGACGCCATCGCGATCGTCATTGAAATCGAACCCGCCATGGACGGCGTAGTGCCTATCAACCCAGTTTAAAACCCGCGAGGCGCGGCCCTCAAATTCTGGCACCGCAAGAAGCGGCCAAAGTTCGGAATCGATACCTGACTGGCTTGTGTTTGGTAGATCGCTGCCGGGCAGGCTACCGACGTAGAAGCGCCCTTCCCGCTCGTTCCACATGGCGTCAAGGAACGATCCGGCTTGATCCCGCACGACTTTCCACTGTCTCGTGTCATCGATTGCTGCAAGCCAATTGGCTGCTGCATAAATGTCGAGATTATGTTCGGTCGATTTCCAATCCAGTGTGGTTGGCGCGGGCTCCTGACCGAAAGTACCGCCCGCGTAGCCGACCTCGCTTTTTCCCTTCGTACTGGTGTCGATCCAACCAACCAGTCTTGCCGCCGCGGCCCGGTAGGTTTGGTCGCCAGATTGTTCATGCGCGGCTAAAAGTGCAAGTGCTGCCCAGGCAACGTTGCCGCTCGCAGTTCCAACCTGATAATCGTCTTCGATCCAGGCATTGAGCCTGGCATTCCAGAACCCGGGCAGAAGCATGGGCTCCTTGATATCCGTTACGGCACCGGAACGATATGCATTGCGGATTCGCCCGTCGCGGTAATGCCTGTCATGATCAACCGCGAGGCGTAAAGCATTGGCAACGCGCAGGGCTTTCGTATCCTGGCGACAGGCAAAAAGTGCGATGGATGCCAGGGCGTTGTCGTAGGTGAAAGCCGCATTCTCGAGGGCCGGGTCAAGTGGCTGTCCACCTTCTCCAGGCTCATAGCTGCGGAAAAGAAAGGGCCCGACCGAGCCGTCCATCCTTGCGGCAAGTCCGGCGCATAACCTTGTGGCAACGACATCTCTAGCAGTTTCGGCCGCGGTGACCGGGTTCGCCGACACGAGACTGCAAAATAATGAGCCGATGAGGATAGTCTTGTTGGACATGCAGTCTCCCTCAAGCCTTGTCGAGCCTCATGCTATCCAGCCGCTCTAAGGGGACCAGCCCGTCAGCTGAAAGCGCGGGCGAACAACATCCGCATTGATTGTATAAGATCCCCCTGCCCGGCGACGTTCTCAGGAGCCGTCCGGAACAGAAGTCGCAAAACAGCCCTGTGCTGTTCCTCCGTGAGACGCAAATTATATTTGCAAGGCGCCTGGGGCGTGCCGCTTGCCTCCACCTGCAACCAGCCAGCCTCCGGCACGAAAACCGACGCGGCATCAGCGATGCCCGGGGAGGTCTCCGAGAGTGTAACACTTTCGGTCGACAGCCTCGATATACGAACGGGCAGGATTGAGTCGGCGCTGCGGATTTTTCCGGCAATATCGACTTCGATCGGCTCTTCTTTGTCGAAGCGGGGCAACTCGATGCAGCATATGAGGCTGGTGAAAGCAATCACCATCGCGACGGCTGACCAGATGAGGTTCATGCAGTCGCGTGCGGACAATTCCGAAGGAGAATCCCAGCTGTAGACGGCCAGCACGATCGACACGGCCGAGGCCGCCGAAACGAAGGCGAAAAACAATGCCGTGGGCGCATGAACCCGCACATGCGATCTGTCTCCACCCTTTTCCGTCACTTTAAAGGGCCGTCCGAACGGCTTTCGAATAGCTTGAAAAAGGGTGATTGTGATTGGTACCGCCGTCAGGGCATGTGTCACTTCCGTGAAAAGAGGAAGGGTGCGTTTGCCGGAAATCCAGGTGGAATAGGTCCAGAACAGCGCAAGAGAGGACAGCCCCAGCTTCATGAACATCAATTCATCGGCTTGAAGGGCCGAAACGCCGGTAAGCCAGTAGATCGAAGGGGCGAGGAGCAAGCAAAGGATGAAAGGCTTCGACAACCAGCAGAAAAGGCCATGCAGATAATGCAGCCGCTGCGTCAGCGTGAAGTTGCCGCGCCAGAGCGGACCGGTGCGCAGGAGACCAATCTGGATCGTACCGAGACACCAGCGCGTCCGCTGGGTAATATATTCCGGTATACCCTCGGCCGATAAGCCGACACTGAGTTTCTCATTTAGCCAGCGTGTGACATATCCCTGTTCCATCAGCCGATATGTCAATAGCATGTCCTCGGAAAGCGCTTCCGAAGGAAAGCCGCCAAGGTCATTTACGGCAGAGCGACGCACGACGAAGCTGGTGCCGACGCAGAACGCGCAACCAGCCGCGTCTTTCGCCGGTTGGAATACATCGAAGAAAACACGCTGGTCATCAACGAAGCTTTTACCAATGCCCAGGTTGTGTTGGATGGGATCTCTGTTGAAATAAAATTGCGGCGTTTGCACCACCGCCACCTTTGCATCCGAGAAAAGCCCCGTGACGCGTTTGAGGAAATTTGCCTGCGGCGCGAAGTCGGCGTCAAGCACCATGATGAGATCCGACACCTGCGCCAGGGCATTGGTGTGGCGAAGGGCATTGTTCAGATTTCCCGCCTTGGCATGTTTGTTGTCGGGACGGGTGACGTAGTTGACGCCGACCCTGTCGCAATAATCGCGGACATCCGGTCTGCGCGTATCGTCACAGACGAAAACACGGAGCTTCGGATAATCCATGGCTTGTGCTGCAATGATCGACTTTTCGAGGACGTTCAACGGCTCATTGTAGGTGCAGATGACGACGTCCACCAAGGGAGCGTCTCCATTTTTTTCGAGTTCGGCCTCCCCACGGTCGGCGATGGCGGACCAGTCCGTTCGCCGGAGCAGGATAAGGATAGAACCGATCGCATAGAGCACCGAAATGAGTTCGAATGTGAAGTATGTATAGTTCCACAAGGCCTCCAGCGAGAATTCCACCGGCGGCAAAGTATCGACGGCTCGCCACACAATGTATGTTCCAAGCGAAAGAAGCATGATGACGCTGAATGCCAGCCTGTCGACGAACCTCTTGGGATCGGCAAGCATGGCGAAAAGGATTGCGCCAAGTGCGATGACAAGGTTGACGTAAAGTATGGACTGGATGTCACCTTCGGAGCTGAAATACATCGAACTAACCTCAACAATGTCCTTCCGCGCTAAGATGCGGGCGCAGGCAAGAGCGTAATGTGGAAGATGAGGCGCTTGCCCCACGGGCCAATAAACAGGCCCGCAGGGCTCACCCAATCCGTGCGGTGTCAGGATTGAGTTCGCGAGACCGTTTTTGCCGCGCTGGGGCTGGCCGTCGTTTGATGCGGCAGGACCCCTTGTTGAGGCAACCGTTCAGCAATCTGCGGCTGGCGCGCCTGTTTGGCTGGCCTGATGCCCATGTAGTCGAAGACCCTGTCACGCGACGTTTCGATAAGCGACCAGGTAGCCTCGGTGACGCCAGGAAGCTCATCGACGGAGGTTTGGGCGAGTTTTAACAGGCTGCTGGATGCCTCATGAACATAGTCCTGCGTCTTTCCGAGCCACTCATTCGGCAGACTTACACTCACCCATGTGCCGACCGAACAGGCGGTATCACGCGAAAGTTTTTGCTGGTTGGCGCCGTCAACGCGGATGAAAGCGTAGAGCTCGCGCCTTTCTGTCGGCGGAAAAGGCACGGCGTAGTCCAGGTCCACCCGTTCCGTCGTGCGCGGCACCAGCCGCTCCACCAGACCATCGGCTTCCTGGTTCCAGCCATCGGCATTAACCTTAACCCGCGAGCCGACGGAGAGGGCCTGCGCCTGACGCTCGGAGAAGATGGCAACCACGAAAGCATTGCGGCAATCCAGCGCTTCCGCGAGTGTATCGCCAGCGACAACCTCGCGTCCGGTTGCCGCGACCGGCTTGTAAAGTGTCGTTCCGGCCGGGATCGCGAGATCTGCGCGGGTAAGACGCTCGATGCGGGCCGCCTCTGCCGAGGCCAGCGTTTCCAGTTCGCTGCGTCTGGTCTCCAACGTCGTCATCTGCATCTGGATCTGCATCAGGTCGGCTGAACGTGTGCGGATTTCCTGCTGGAGATTTTGCAGCGACTGCAGATCAGAGCCGATATAAATTCCTTGGCGGGCAAAGCTCATTTCCTTGTTGAGTTTGTCCACGGCTACCCTGGCTGCCTGCAATTTTACATCTTCAAGCTGTATGGTGTCGGCAATATCATCGCCGATACCGAAATAGACACCCTTCGCTACCAGCTTCTGTTTTCTCGTTGCCTCAGCTTTTGCGATGCGGGTGGAATAGGTCACCATCTGCAAGGCAGCCTCCGCAGCCGCAAGATCGGATTGAGTCCGGATGAGCAGCGCCGCCTGCTGGCTGGAGAGATCCTTGTTCAAATCTTCGATCCGGGACGCATAATCTCCGATAATCGAGTTCTTCTGGCGCATTTCATTATCGAGCGCTGCCAACTGCACCTTCAAGCCGATGAGGGTTGTTTTGTCGACCTTGTCGTTTTCGATGGTTGCCTTGCCTTTATCATCCGATAATTTGACCACGCCACTAATCGGGGTGGTCAACGGAATGATCGGCGCGTTGATCAGTGCACGATTGGTCTGCGATGTGAACACCGGTGGAAATACAGAAGAAGAAAATACCGTAGCGACGACACCTAGAACAGTATAGGACGCCAGCCTCACAGACGCCCCATTATTTCTTTCCTTGGACTTATTACGGAACAGCATGAATCAACTCCTGTGGTTGTTAAGCAAGCGTTCCTCCCGAAGTATTGAAATCGTGTCGCAAGTTTTTGTGCGGCGCAACATCGTTAAGATTGCATTAATGTATTTTTCATGGATGATAAAACTTTGGGCTTTCGCCTATTTAGTGGACGCAAAAATTCATCCATGAGAACTTATCGGGCAGATTTTTAATCTCTTCATATTAGAAGGTGCGCGTAAAACTTCTCAGCCAAGTCGAGACCAAAAAAGCGGCAGAAGTTGAATGCAACCCATGGGCGCAATCGCTTGTTCTTGGCGTCCGGCGACAAACGGGCATGCAGTCGATGCGCACGGGAATCGCGTACCCGCAACACCGGCTCCTTCATTGGAAAGACCGCAGAAGTCTTCGAGCCTTGAGATTGAGATTTCGCAGATGCTCCTTGGCATCGGAGGTTCCGACCAAGGGCACTTCAACTGAAATGGCAGCCCCATCCCCAACGGCAGCGAGGAGGTCGTGCAAGGGCAGGATACCCTCGCCCGGGGCGAGACGGCCCGATCTAGCTTCGTTTATCATTCCTTCAGGTGTCGCCGGTGCAGCACCGGAGACATCACAGAGCTGCACGTGCCTGACGATGTTGCGATCGATCTCATTGACGTTTCCGCCGTTGCGAAAGAAATGAATGGCGTCGACAAGCACGCCCGCATTGGTCTGGGCACAGTCATTTATGATGGTAGCGCTTTGGCGATAGGTGCTGACTGTGCGCCAACCCATGTTTTCCAGATCGACGGCCATGCCGTGGCGAGCAGCGACGGTGCAAAAGCTGCCGAGGTTATCGACAAGACGTTGTCGGTCGGCATCATCGCCGCAGGCGGACAGGCGTCTGGCGCCAATGTCCGCCGCCGCAGCGACGATGGCTTCGACAGCGGCCGCATCGAATTGCGGGTCGACAACAAAAAACTCGATGTCGAAGACGCTCATGCCTTCGCTGTCGAGAAGTGCGCGGAATTCCGCTGCGGACTTGCTGCCCTTCGGCAGCTCGTAATAAGGCGCGCCGGGAAAGGCAGGATGCAATCTCAATCCAACCGCATTGAAACCTGCGTTGGCGGCGCAGCGCACGAACTGTGACGGCGGCAGCGTTATTGCGGAAAAATGGGCGACACCGAGCGCCTTCTGCAGGATTGGTTTGCTGTCTGTCATCGCACCACCCCCGCGCGGGCAAGATGCTCCAGGAGATTGCTGCCCGTGCGATGAATATGCTGGCGAAGCTTTTCGGTCGCGAAATCGCTGTCCCGGGCGACCGCACCCTGCGCTATCTCGCTGTGTTCTTGATTGACGTTTCTGTCACCTGATGTCTGTGAAAGGAAGGCCCTTCGATAACGATCATTGAGATTAAGCAGGGTGTTGCAGAACTGAAGAAGAAGCGGTTTGCCACATCCCGATATCAAAGCGAGGTGGAAATCGCGATGTACGGTTTCCCAGTACTCCAGAGTCTCGGGCCTTGCTGCATCCCGCTCGGCGCGGTTGAGCTTGTGCAGGGCGCGCATGACGTTTCCCTCCCACTCCACATTCCCCACCCGAATGGCTTCCTTCAGAGCGAAAACCTCGAGTTCTTCGCGCAGGCTGGTGACTTCCTCCAGATTGGCGAGCGACACAGGCGAGACACGGTAGCCACGATTATCCTCAAACTCGACAAGACCGTCGGATATCAGGCGCGCAAGGCCCTCGCGAAGCGGGCTCAGGCTGACGTTGAAGGATTGTCGCGCCTTGTCGAGATTGATCTTGCTGCCCGCTTCCAGATCACCGGAAATGATCGCTTCGCGTAGCCGCGTGGCAAGCTGGCTGCCGATGGTATTCTTGCCATCGTCCGAAAATCCACCGCTGGCGATTTGATTGCCCCCTCCGATCGGATCGTTGGCCTGCTGTTTCATGGCACCCCGCGTGACAAAGATGATGATGAGCGGTAGAATAAACGATTATTCTTGTCAACGGATTGTCGGGACATCGCTCGCCACATTCCCAAAGAGCCGTGATGATGACGAAAATTGCCTTCGTTAGCCTCGGAAATCTCCGGCATCGCCTACAAGACCATCCAGCAACCGCTTTCGCTTGATCGACGCTTGACAAATAATCGATTATTCTCGTACTGACTCTGCATTGGGAGGTGCCAATGGTCATCAAAAGCGAAAGCGACATCACGCCTGCGGTCATCGCGGCGATGAGTGAGACATCCGATCCACGAATGCGTGAAATTCTGGTGGCGCTGGTCAAGCACCTCCATGCGTTCGTTCGGGAAGTGCGTTTAACGGAGCCAGAGTTCCGCGAGGCAACGGCCATCTTGAACGAAATCGGTCAGCTGCAGACCGATACGCACAATGAGTTCGTTCTGATCTCGGGCTCCCTTGGCGTATCCTCTCTCGTCTGTCTGTTGAACAATGGTGATAACGGCCAGACGGAGACATCGCAGTCGCTGCTCGGCCCCTTCTGGCGCCTCAACTCCCCGCGGGTAGAAAATGGCGGAACGATCATCCGCTCCAGTACTCCGGGAGATCCGCTCTTCGTTCGCGCACGCGTCATTGATCGGCACGGCAATCCGATTTCAGGTGCGGAGGTCGATGTCTGGCATGCTTCTCCTGTCGGCCTCTATGAAAACCAAGACCCTGATCAGGCGGAGATGAACCTGCGCGGAAAATTCACCACAGACGAGGATGGCCGTTTCTGGTTCCGGACCGTGAAAATGGTCGGTTATCCTATCCCCGTCGACGGCGTCGTCGGGCGGATGCTCAAGGCGCAGGGTCGACACCCGTACAGGCCGGCCCACCTGCACGCACTCATATTCAAACCGGGCTTCAAGACATTGATCTCGCAGGTTTTCGACCCGAGCGATCCTCATATTGATTCCGATGTGCAGTTCGGCGTAACGGCCGCCCTCACGGGAGATTTCATTCGCCATGATGAGCCACACCCCAGCGACAAGGATGTTGAGGGACCGTGGTTCTCGCTTGATTACACCTACACCATGGAGCCGGGCGAAGCCGTTCTGCCGCGCCCGCCGATCAAATAATTCCGGAGCCATTTATGATCACCGAGGAACAACGCCAGGCCGCAGCTGATGCTATTCTGAAAGCCGAGACCGACAGAAAGCCGATCGTTCAGCCCAGCAAAACCTATCCGGAACTCGAGATTGAGGACGCCTATCGCATTCAGGAGCTCTGGGCCCAATCCCGCCTCGCTCGCGGCGCCCGGATCGTTGGCCACAAGATCGGCCTCACGTCCCGCGCCATGCAGATGGCGTCTAAAATGACCGAGCCGGACTATGGGGTCATTCTTGACGACGCGCTTTATAACGACGGCGCACAGATCAAGGCTGAGCTGTTCATCAAGCCGCGCCTCGAGGTCGAGCTGGCCTTCATCATGGGAGAAGACCTGCATGGCACAGGCACGCGCATCTACGACGTGATGCGCGCGACCGAATTTGTCGTGCCAGCCCTCGAGATTATCGACTACCGCACCGAAGTACCCCGCGCGATCACCGATACTATCGCTGACAATGCGGCGTTCGGCGCCATCGTGGTCGGTGGACGTGTTATCCGTCCGATGGATATCGACGTGCGCTGGGTCGGTGCTACGCTTTCCAAAAACGGAATTATCGAGGAATCCGGCGTGTCGGCGGCGATCATGGGGCATCCTGCCGCTGGCGTTGCGTGGCTGGTCAACAAGCTGCATGCCGTGGGCGGTGGCCTGAAGAAGGGGCAGATCGTCCTTGCAGGGTCCTTTACGCGGCCCGTCGATATCGTCAAAGGTGATGTCATCCAGGCAGATTACGGCCCGATCGGCTCGATCGGCGTCTCTTTCGTGTGAGGTGGGAACATGGATCTTCCGGTCAATCAATTCAAAGCAAAGCTGCGCGCGGGCGAAAGCCAGATCGGGCTGTGGTGCGGCCTGCCGGGCACTTATGCGGCCGAGATCGTCGCGCCCGCCGGTTTCGACTGGCTGCTCTTCGATACCGAACACTCGCCGAGCGACGTTTTGACCGTCATGCCGCAATTGCAGGCCGTGGCCCCTTACAAGGTTTCGCCAATCGTGCGACCGGCCGCCAACGACCCCGTCCTCATCAAGCGCTTTCTTGATATCGGTGTCCAGACATTGCTGATCCCCTTCATTCAGAACGCCGACGAGGCCAGGGCTGCCGTTGCCGCCACCCGCTATCCGCCCGCCGGCATCAGGGGCGTGTCAGCACTCACGCGCGCCACACGGTTTGGCCGGGTCAAAAACTACGCCCAACAGGCCGAACGGGAACTCTGCGTTCTCCTGCAGGTCGAAACCCGTGAGGCCTTGGCCAATATCGAGGCGATAGCTTCGGTGGAGGGCGTGGATGGAATCTTCATCGGGCCGGCCGACCTTGCGGCGAGCTTCGGTTATCCCGGTCAGCCTGGGACGCCAGAGGTGGTCGAAGCGATCGAAAATGCGATCGCACTTTTGAAGCGGTTGGGGAAACCCGCTGGAATCCTCACACCGGACGAGAAATTTGCGAAACGCTGCATCGAGCTCGGTACCCTCTTCACGGCCGTCGGCATCGACGTCGCCCTCTTGGCGCGCGGGGCAGAAGCGCTTTACGGCAGGTTCTCGGAGCCAGCATAAGATGGCTGATCGGACCGAGATTGCCCATGAGATCGCGCCAACGGGCGCGATCCGTGCGGCGGTCAACATCTCCAACGCGGCGCTTGCCCGCATCAACGCTGCGACGGGTGTTCTCAGCGGGCCAAGCATCGATCTCGCTCGGGCATTGGCGGCCGAAGCCAGATGTCCGCTCACGATTCTGGAGTACCCGTCCGCAGCAGCGATATTGGCTGCCGCGGATCGCAGCGAATGGGATGTCGCCTTCATTGCCGCAGATCCATCGCGCGTTGACCGGTTTTCTTTTTCGCCGCCCTATGCCTTTGTGACGGCTACATTTCTTGTGCCGGCACAATCGGAATACATGCGGGTAGCGGATGTCGACAAACCCGGCTCTATCATCGCGGCTGCGCAAGGGGCCGCTTATACAAAACAGTTGGAACGCCTGATCAAGCACGCGACGATTCTTCATGTAGGCACCGCCGCTGAAGCAACTGAACAGTTGAAGGCGGGCGCCTGTCATGCAGCGGCAGGGCTGAAGCAATCCCTCGAAGCGGCGGTAGCGGAGGATGCCAATCTTCGTAAACTGGATGACGCGTTCTCAGAGATTCCCCAGACCGTCGCGGTCTTACGGGATATGGAACTCGCGGCTGCTTTTCTGGAAGAGTTCGTAACGCGCTACACGGAAACCCTCTAAGCGTGCGGGGCGGCGGAAACCCGTCATTATTTCTCGTTCCAGATCATCGACAGCCGGGTGCCTTTTTGCAGCTCCGGGTGGGTGTGGGTCTGTTCAACCCGCGCGCCAAGATTTTGCGCCATTGCCATGATCAGCTTCGTACCGAGACCCGTGCCGCGAGGAATTGAGCCCGGCTGCACGCCCACGCCGTCATCCTCGACAACCAGAACGAATTGGCCATTATCCTCGGAGAGATTGACGCGAACGGTGCCAGTCTGGTCAGGATAAGCATATTTAAGAGCATTGGTCAGAAGCTCGGTGATGATGACACCAAGCGCCACGGCATGGTCGGCGTTGAGGTCCACCTCGCAAAGCGACGTTTCAATCGTGATGGAGGACGATCCGGGCACCGCCTGGAACAGATCCCCGATGATCGAGGTCAGATAGGAGTTCAGCGAAACGAGGCCGACATTGGCAGTATTATAGAGGCTGCGGTGAACGCCGGCGATGGCGGAAATCCGGCTCTGCGTTTCCAGCAACGCGGTTTCCGCTTCCTGGGAATTCAGCGTATTTATTTGCAGCCGGATCATGGCCGACACCAACGACAAACTGTTTGCGACACGATGGTTCATTTCTTTCACCATCATTTCCGCATGCTCTTTCGCCGTCACCAGCAGACGGTCCGCCTCCTCCTTCGTCTGGCGGAGGCGATGATTTTCCAGTGCCTGATTGATGGCGGTCAGCAAAAGCGGAAAAAAGTCATCCCCGACATTCTTGATGACGTAGTCAGCAGCGCCTGCCTTCAGCGCATCGATGGCAATCCGGGCTTCGTTGGATCCGGTGACATAAAGAACGGGGACGCGCGACGGTATGGAGTGTATCGCAGCAAGGAACTCCATTCCGGTCGACGTCTGAAAATAATGGTCGAGAACAACCACGTCGAACTGCCCGTTTTGAAAAAGCTCGAGTCCGGAAGCAACGGAGGCGGCGTGAACCACCTCCATCCCATGGCGACCAAGGACTCGGCTCGAAAGCCTCGCCAAAGCCGGGTCGTCATCGACATACAAAACGCGCAGAGCCATCATGCCTTCAAGGTATCTGAATTACGGAGAAGAACAGGCCGAGATTTTTGATGGCACTGGCGAAGCCCTCATAATCGACCGGTTTGGTTATATAGACATTCGCACCCAGATCATAACATTTCTGGATTTCCGTCTCGTCATCGGTGGTCGTCAAAACCACGACAGGCAAACGACGGGTGTATTCATTGCTCTTGATCTGCTCAAGAATGGTGATGCCCGACATATCAGGCAGATTGAGGTCGAGCAGCACAAGAAGATAGCGGTCCTTGCTGACAAGGCCATCCCGACTTTCGCCCAAGATGTAATCGAGTGCTTTTGCGCCCAGTGTGAATGGCACGATCTCGTTGTTCACGCCAGCCCGCCGCACATTTTTCTCGATCAGACGGGCATGGCCCTCGTCGTCTTCGATCATCACGATCGTTACTTCCTGACCGGTCGCTTTCATTTGTCGCCTTCCTTTGTCACTCGTCTGAGGTCACTCGGCAGCAGCAAGAGGAACTTGCTGCCCTCACCAAGTTTCGACTCGACTTTAATATCACCTCCTAAATTTCTGATTAGCGAGCGGACATGCGCGAGACCTATTCCCTCTCCCGGCTGGTCCTGGTTTCCGGCCCGTCGGAACAGTTCGAAGACCCGTTCGAGATCCTGCTCGCCGATCCCGCGTCCGTTGTCGCCCACCTCGATGCAGATCGCGCCCCGCCCCGCTGGATAAGCGCGTGCCGTGAGACGCAGCGGGCGGCCGGGCATCTGGTACTTCACGGCGTTGTCGAAAAGATTGCCAAGGATCTGGTCGAGGGATATCCGGTCGGTGATAATCGTCAGCTTCGGCGTATCCACCTCAATTTCACCGCCATTGGCGTTGATCTGATGGCGAACCGTCTCCGACAGTGACGACAACAACGTCTCGATATCCACCTTTTCGGGCTGCAGCTTGCGCTGGCCATCGCGGGATATCTTCAGAATGGCGTTGATCAGTTGATCCATCTTTTTGGTGGATGACCGAATGAAGCCGATCGCCTCCGGTATATCCTCATCAACCGCCAGCCGCGCTTCGCGGATGACCTCTTCTGTCGGACCTTTGCCGTCAGCCAGAATATAGCTCGTGACGGGCTTCAGCGACGTGTCGAATTCAGACAGGAAGCCCATGATATTAACCAGCGGGGCGCGCAGGTCGTGGGTGACGATATAGGCAAAGCGCTGGATTTCCTGATTGGCACGACGAAGATCCCTGGTTCTTTCCTCGACGCGTTCCTCAAGATGCCGGTTGAGTTCGTCCACGTCCTCCCGCGACTTGTTCAACGCGCGGATATAGGTGAAGACAAGCAGGATCGAGCCGCCGACGACGGCGAGAATCGCGACCGCACCACCAATCGTCACCCAGCGCAACGTATTGGCGGCCTCAAGTTGATCGGTAACGATGATGCGAAGCCGATCGTCGGTATGCGACTGCAAATCCGACAACACGGTTCTGATCTCGTTCATGAACCGTTTGCCGTCATTATTACGAACGACCTCAACCGCCTCAGTGATACGACCCTCGCGCTGCAAATCAATGGTCTCGCGGGTTTCCGCGAGCTTCGCATCGATTGCCTGCGTCAGGCTTGAAAGAGCCGCCTTGTACTGTTCATTGTCCTTCAGGAGATCGAGAAGTCTTGACTGGCGTTGAGGGAGGCCTTGCAGGGCCTCCTCATATGGCCCCAGATAATCCTGATTATTGGTGAGCAGATATCCGCGCTGACCGGTTTCGATGTCCTGCATCGTGGTCAGCACATCAAGAATTGCTGCACGCACACGACGGAGCTGCGCCGACTCCTGGGAATAATGATTGTTCACCTGCACAAGCCACAGGGATGTGGAGACCATTCCAATCAAAATCGCAACGCCGACAGCAAGCATAAAAAGGCTTCGCTGGGCAAACGGTGAAAAACCAGTCACAGCAACAACATTCCCGGTAGGCAGCTAATTCGCGGGCCAACCTAGAGTACAGCTGCGCTTGAAGCGAATGATTTATTTTTAAGCGCTAATGGAACCGACCGATGATTTAATCATTATTTGACTCCGCCCTCACTTATCTGAAGTTCGCAAGCCCGTTCCGTTAAGCTGACCGCGAGAGGGGAATCAAACCTTCGCCATGAGATAATGGCCTACACCCCAGATGTCTCCATCATCATGCCCGAAAAGCCCTGCGGTTGCTAGAAAGAACAATCGCCACCGTCGCTCCCACAGACGCGCCTCACTGCCATAAACGCGCTTCAGGATGGGCCTGATATGGTCGATTTCGCGATCGAAGTTGGCTAGCCAGTCGAGAGCGGTACGCCGATAATGAGAGCCAGACCAGCGCCACTCGCGCTCAACGCTGAAGATACCATCAAACCGGCGGGGGAGATCGAAAGCGGGCATGATGCCGCCCGTGAAGAAATGCTGCGCAATCCAATCCGCAGAATTGTTGTGATCGAAACGATACGACCTGTTGTGATGGTTGAACACATGCAGGAAAAATCTGCCGTCGGGCTTTAGCCAGGAATGCACGCGCGCAAAAAGCGCGCTCCAGTTCGACATATGCTCGAACATTTCAACCGAAACGACCCGGTCGAACTGCATGTCGACCGCGAAATCATTCATATCCGCCGTTACGACCGACAGGTTGGAAAATCCCCGTTCCCGCGCACGCGCCATGATGTATTCGCGTTGGGATGAAGAATTGGAGACGGACGTGATCCTGGCGTGGGGATAGCGGCCGGCCATGTACAGGGACAGCGAACCCCAACCGCAGCCGAGTTCGAGAATGTCCATGCGGTCCTCCAGGTCGGCATGCTCCACGGTTTCAGCCAGAGCGACATCCTCAGCCTCGTCGAGCGTTGTCCTGGCATTTGGATAATAGCAGCAGGAATATTTACGCTGAGCCCCGAGGACCAATGCAAAGAATTCTGCGGGCACCTCATAGTGCTGCTTGTTCGCCTCATCGGTATGACTTGCGACCGGGAAATTCGTCATATTCGCCACGAAATCGAGCTCGGCCTTGGCTGGAATTTTCGCAAGCCGTCGTTTGGTTCGCCCACAGAGCATGTCAATCCCAGCGAGCGTGAGGCTATCGGCGAGCGGCGCACGCTCGGCTGCGTTGATGGCGACGGCAAGCATATTCATGGTGTTTCCTCGATTTTGCGTGGGCCGGGGAAGAAAGCGTTGACACGCTTCTGCAATGCGCGGAATTTTTCGCCGCGAGATTTCAACATGTGCTCTTCAAGCGGCGGAATGCCCGAGACGTGGACGAGCAGCCAGTACATCATGGCGGGCGCGGCGAGCGATGCCCACGACACGGCCTGGCCATGAATGGCGAGCAGCGGAAAACTGCACCAGAAAAGCCACTCGAAGAAATAGTTGGGATGGCGGGAGTAACGCCAGAGGCCGGCTTCGCAGACGCCGGTCTTGGCTTCGGGAGATTTCCGAAACGCGGAAAGCTGCGCGTCCGAGATCGCTTCGCCCAGAAGCGCGCCAAGCGCGATGGCGATCGCAAAACAATCGACGAGGCGCGGAAACTCGGCGCCGTTACTGGCGGCAAGATAGACTGCAAGGACGAGTACGAAGGCAGCCACGGCCTGAATCTGCAGAAAGACAAAAAGCCGAAAAGAAGCGGCACTGCCCCATTCCTCGATAAGCTTTGCGTAACGAGGGTCTTCGCCGCCGCCGCGCGTGCGCAAGCCGATGTGTCCTGCGAGCCGTAACGACCAGACGACTACGAGAGCGGCAACGGCGACACGACGATGAGCATCGCCTGCTGCCAGAAGGATGGCAGCAATCCCCCCCATGCCGACGCTGGCTGACCAGACGGTATCGATCCAGCCGCTCGAGCCCGTCGCTCTCTGCAATGCCCAGGCACCTGCCATAAGCAACGACATCAGAACGGCAAGCATGATTACCACAGAAAACGTCACTGCTCCGGTCACCGTACTTTAAAGGTTGAGGTCGGGTTTCGTGACAGCAAATACGACCGAACCACCGAAAGAGTTTCAGGTTTCAGAAAAAAATTCAAAAAAACATTGGCCGCCTGAAACTTATCAGGCCACTCGCCCGTATCTGCCGCCAGACGTAGACAAATTTGTGAAATGCAACGGCGAGGAAACATGAGCGGCACTGAAGCGAGACAACACGGGGGCCAGCGCCGGATCGCCGTGGTAGGCACGGGCATTTCGGGCCTGTCGGCGGCGTGGCTTCTGTCGCAGCGGCATGATGTGACGGTTTTCGAAGCATCTGACCGTATTGGCGGCCATACCAATACCGTCACCTTCGACACTGATAATGGACCTGTTCACGTCGATACCGGTTTCATCGTTTATAACGAGGTGACCTACCCCAACCTCACCGCACTTTTCAAAGTCCTCGGCGTGCCAACGGCCGCATCCAACATGTCTTTCGCGGTATCTCTCGATAATGGCAGCTTCGAGTATTCCGGCGGAACCGGATTTGGCCTTCTCGCACAGAAATCCAATCTCATCAGGCCGCGTTTCTGGTCCATGCTTGCCGACGTCCTGCGATTTTACCGCAACGCCCCTCGCGATCTGCCCACCATGGGCGACCTTTCGCTCGATGACTACCTGACCCGCAACCACTATGGCTCGGCGTTCCGTGACGATCACCTCTACCCCATGGCAGCGGCGATCTGGTCAACGCCGGCGATGGAAGTCGGCCGATACCCGGCGGCACATTTCATAAAGTTCTGCCGCAATCATGGACTGCTGCTTCTGCGCAACCGACCGATCTGGCGCACAGTTGTTGGTGGCGCGCAAGAATATGTCAAACGCATCACCGCACCTTTCGATGACCGCATTCACCTCTCAACTCCCGTGACGCGCATCCACCGCCTGCCCGACGGCGTGGAGATCGTCAGCAGAAATGGAAAAATCGAATATTTCGATGACGTTGTGATCGCGGCCCATGCCGATCAGGCCCTCGACATGCTGGCCGATGCAACGCCCCTTGAGCGGCGCATTCTCGGCGCATTTGCCTATACACAAAACCGAGCTGTCTTACACACCGACAGCAGATTCATGCCGCGCCGTCGCGCCGCCTGGTCCAGCTGGAACTATGTGACGGACACCAAGAGGGATGCCGGCCAGCCGAGCATCACCTACTGGATGAACAGGCTTCAACCGCTCGGAGACACCGCCGACACTTTCGTGACGCTAAACCCGTTACGAGAGCCGGAGCAGGGAAAGATAATTGCCGAGGAAACCTATCAGCACCCCGTTTTCGACGCAGGCACCGAACAGATGCGCCAGCAGCTGTGGGCGTTGCAGGGTCTGCGAAACACCTGGTTCTGCGGCGCCTATTTCGGCTCCGGCTTTCATGAAGACGGACTTCAAGCAGGCCTCGCCGTTGCCGAAGACCTTGGTGGGGTCAAACGACCGTGGCAGGTTGCCGACGATAGCGGCCGGATAATCCGGCTGGATATGTCAACGATCGCGAAAGACGCAGAACCGGTGGAGGCTGTTGCATGACGTCTCCCCTCGCCTCTGCACTCTTTCCAGGCCATGTGACCCATGCTCGCTTCAAGCCCAAAAGTCACAAGCTGGCGTATCGCATTTATTCTCTGCTTCTCGATCTCGACGAATTGGACCGTCTCGACCGGAAACTTCATTTTTTCTCCGTGGACCGGTTCAACCTGTTTTCTTTTCATCGCAAGGACCGGGGCAATGGGAGCAGGACAGATCTTCGCCGCCAGATCGAAACAGCAATGATCGCGGCGGGTATCGTCGCCGACGGAGGGCCGATCCGATTGCTCACCATGCCGCGTCTGCTCGGCTGGTCCTTCAACCCTCTCAGCGTGTTCTTTTGCTACGGCCGCGACATGTCGCTGAAGGCAATCCTGTGGCAAGTGGATAATACCTTTGGTGAGCGACATTCCTATCTCATCCCCGTTGAGACGCGTGAAGACGATGAGGTCGTCCAGCGGTGCGACAAAGCCTTCTACGTCTCGCCCTTCATGGACATGGAGCTGCGCTATGTTTTCCGCGTCGCGCCCCCTGCCGATACGCTTAAGATTGTTATTCAGACTTACGACAGGGATGGCATCGTCTTGACCGCGCGGCATCTTGCCCGACGCGAGGAGCTCACCGACCGTGCGCTCCTCAAAGCCTTCGTTCGCATACCGTTTCTGACACTCAAGGTCGTACTGGGCATCCATTGGGAGGCCTTGAAAATCTGGTTCAAGGGCGTCGGCCTTCAAAAACGCCCGCCGCCGCCTGCCGAGCCCATCTCCTTCATTTCACCATTATCGTCGCAAACCGAGGCCAAGATTCATGACCCCGTTTGACAATCTGTCGGAACTTCCGGTGCAAAATGCCAGCCTGAACCGTGGCCCGCGCTTGGGCATCTGGCTCATCAACCGGCTCTTGAACAATATCGAGCGTGGCCGAATCCGTATCACCCTCCCAGGCGGTACAACGCTGGAACGATCGGGCGAGTCCGAAGGCAGCGAGGCGGTCCTCGTACTGCACAACTGGCGGGCGATCCGCAGGCTTCTCGTCAACGGCGATATCGGCTTTGCCGAGGGCTATATGGAAAATGATTGGTCGACGCCCGACCTGACCGCACTTATCCGTTTCGCCGCGCAAAACCGCGAGGCCTTCGAAAATTCGACGCGCGGAAGTTTGCCGATGCGTTTCGTCAACCGGATCGCGCATGCGTTGAACGCCAACACAAAACGCGGCAGCCGTCGCAACATCGAAGCTCATTACGATCTCGGCAACGAGTTCTACCGGCAATGGCTCGATTCCTCGATGCTCTATTCTTCGGCAATCTTCGATGACACGACAAAAACGCTCGAAACTGCGCAGCTCAGGAAACTGGATCGCATTGCCGAAAAGCTGCAACTGACCGGCGGCGAAAGCGTGTTGGAGATCGGCTGCGGCTGGGGAGCGCTGGCAATCCATCTCGCGACGCATAGCGGCTCCAACGTCACCGGCATCACGCTCTCTCCCTCACAATTGCAATGGGCGACATCAGCGGTCGTAAAAGCAGAGAAAACAGCTTCCATCGATCTGAGGCTGCAGGATTACAGGGACGTGAATGGACAATTCGATCGGATCGTCTCGATCGAAATGTTCGAGGCTGTCGGAGAGGCCTATTGGCCCAGCTATTTCGAAGCGCTGAAGCGGTGCCTGAAACCTGGCGGCCGCGCAGTCCTCCAGATTATTTCGATCGATGAGGACCGCTTCGATACCTATCGGCGAAAGGCCGATTTCATTCAGAAATATGTTTTCCCCGGTGGCTTCCTGCCGTCCGACAGCGCACTTGAAAAAGCGGTCGGCAAAGCCGGCATGAAGCTCACTGACAAGGAGCTCTTCGGACAGTCCTATGCTCGCACCCTCGCAGATTGGCGACACCGTTTCCATGCGAAGTGGCAGACGATTTCGCTGCTGGGCTTTGACGAGCGCTTCCGCAGGCTCTGGGATTATTACCTGTGTTATTGCGAGGCCGGCTTCATTGAGGGGACCATCAATGTCGGCTTCTACACGATCGAACATCCATGAGGCGCGACGAACTCGGAGATAAGCAATGCGCATCAAAAGGTTGAACATCGCATTCGCGCTGGTTCCTCTGCTCGCCGCATTCAGCGCTACGGCAGCGGATATCGAGGGCAATTGGGCGCGCGGTGACGGCAAGGCGAAAGTGGCCATTGCTCCCTGCGGGCAAAACATGTGCGCCACCAATACCTGGATAAAGCCGGGTACGCCGAAGGAAAAGACTGGCGACCGGCTGATCATGACCATCAAGGAAAGTGGGGCTGGAAGCTATTCCGGCACCGCCTTCGACCCACAGCGCGACAAGTCCTACAAGCTAACGGTAACGGTGGCGGGTAACAGCATGACCACGAAAGGCTGTATTGTCGCCGGCCTCCTTTGCAAAGGCATCGACTGGACCAGGATCGACTGAGATTCTCCTCGGCTGTCCCATCGATCCAATTGATTGAAACGCTTCAACACCAACCTCGCATTCTCTCATGTCCTGAAAGGGAAAGTACCGATGAAGACCTATATCGCCGCCTATGTCCTGACCCTCGTCGCCTTTCTGGTGATCGATTTCATCTGGCTGAGCACGATGGCATCGCGCCTTTACCGACCGGCCATCGGCGAGCTTCTGGCAGACAATTTCAGGGCTGCGCCGGCGATCATCTTCTATCTCATCTACGCTGCGGGGCTGACGTTCCTCGCGGTCCGGCCTGCCCTGCTCTCGGGAGAATGGACGTCCGCGCTCCTCTATGGCGCAGTTGTTGGCTTCATGGCCTATGCCACCTACGATCTGACCAACCAGGCGACGTTGAAGACTTGGCCGACGACCCTTACCATTGCCGATCTGGTGTGGGGAACTTTTGTTTCCGCCGCCGCGGCGACCATTGGTTATCTCGTTACCGTGCGTCTGCTTGGCCCACTTGAAAATTCGGCGGGCGTCTCATGACAGCCTGTTCATTCACCACTCTATCGCCCTCGGTTCTGCCATGGCGCGAACTTCCTGTCTGGCGTCTCTTGTCTTCCTGCGAAAGACAACCCTATAAAGGGCGAGCAGCAAGGAAGGTTCGAATGCAGGGCACAGAGATCGCTACCCTTATCAACCGTGTCGGCATGGGTGATCGTTCAGCATTCGTCTCGCTTTATCAGGCAACCAGCCCGAAGCTTTTCGGCATCTGCATGAAAATCCTGCGCGACAGAACCGACGCCGAAGAGGCCCTGCAGGAAATCTATATCAAGGTCTGGCAGCGCGCCCGGACTTTCGCCACAACCGCCGGCAAGCCGACCACCTGGCTTGCGGCAATCGCCCGCAATCATGCAATCGACACGATCCGGGCACGCAAACCGATTGGCGACGACCTCGATGAGGCCTACGATCTGGCTGACGAGTCCGTCCGCGACCCCGAACAGCAGGTCGTTCTGACAGACGAAGGCCGCAGGATCGACGATTGCATGAAGCAACTGGAGACGGTTCATGCACAGGCGGTCCGCCGGGCCTATGTCGAAGGTTTGAGCTATATCGAACTCGCAGAAGAGCTACGCGTGCCGTTAAATACCATCAGAACATGGCTGCGGCGCAGTCTTCTCAAACTTAGAGAGTGCATGCAGCGATGACAACGGGCGACCAGAGCGGCGGAAAGCACTCGCGCGATGAAATACTCGCCGGCGAATATGTGCTTGGCGTTTTACCGCTCGAAAAGCGCCGCGAACTGGAACGGCGGATTGAAGACGACAGGGCTTTCGCGCAACTCGTGCAGCGCTGGGAAGCCGAGTTTTCCGACTTCAATGCCGAATATGCGGAACAGGTGCCAAGCGCCACTGTTTTTGCCCGCATTGAAGAGCGCCTGTTCGGCGGCAAGGCTGCCAACAACAACGGCAGCCTTTGGAATTCGGCATCGTTCTGGCGCTGGATTTCAGTCGCGACGAGTGCGGCGGCGGTGGCAGCCATCGTCTACGCAGCGCTGCCCGATAACAGGCAGGGCACCGCACCGCTTGTGGCTGAGCTTGCCACCACGGACAGCCAAGTCAATCTGCTCGCATCTTACGATGCGGAATCGGGACGAATGCATATCGTCCCTGTTGCGACCGGCAAGAGCGACGAGAAGTCACTGGAACTGTGGCTTGTGATGGATGGCGGCAAGACGCGTTCGCTGGGCGTATTCCAGCCGGGGGCGACGGGTGACCTGATCATCCCCGCCAACATGCGCCAAGAGATAACGGCGGGCACGACCTTCGCCATCAGCGTGGAACCCTTCGGCGGATCGCCCACCGGTCAAGCGACCGGTCCGGTCATCGCGGTCGGCACGGCGCGGTCTTCATAGCCGCGCTTCGCCGCGCCTCAGCAGAGATTCTCTGGCTGGGAGGCCGGCAACATCACTTTCGGACACAGAAAATTCAACGCCCGCGCCGGGAACGTTGAAAGCCTGCAATCTCTTCTTATGTCCTGTCAGGATGTATATCCGCGTTTGGAAACGCTGCGGAGAAGGAAGGAGATTTGATGATCGACGAATATGGCCCATACGTGCAGATGTCCACGCTGGGCGAACGGATGGCGGCCTGCTACCAAACGGACAATAATCTGGCGCTCGAACCGCATCTGGCTCACTATATGGACGAGGTGGAGGTTAACATCGCCGCCGATCGCTTCGATCATCTTGGTTTTCTGAACAGGATCAGCAGCCGCTTGCAGGTGACGCTGGCGGCGACGACAAACGGGCGGCGGCGGGAGTTTCTGGAGGCCGTCATCGCGTCATTGAAAGACCGTATCGACAGCCATTCTCTCAAGGCCGCTCAACAAGGGCAGGACGCCACGGATCTGGCGGAGCCTTGAAATCAGGCGCGAATCGCCACTCCGCTCATTCAACGAACACGCGAACACTCGACGCCCGGCCGTCAGCGTCTATGACCGTAAGTGTCGAAAACCCCTGTCCCTCCGGCCGCCACTCGCTGTTGCGGCGATGAGATGGATCTGGCAGCGGTCGGCCGTTGGCAAGCCAGCGGAAGGGTGCGCGCCCGCCCTGGAGCTTGAG
>NZ_JBQYSN010000057.1:0-31303 GCF_052686535.1 Agrobacterium sp. DKPNP3
GCCGCTACGCGCGCCTGCGGAAATACCGAACAACCCGCCGAGCGAAACGCTCGCATCCTTCCAGTCGTCGGCGATGTGGTAGAATGCGCCGTCCGGCAGATAGTCGCGGCCGACCGCGTCCGGCGGCAGCACGACGCCGAGTTCGGGCACGCTGCGCAGCACATGGGCGACGAAGGTGTTCGAGTTGGGGCCGGGATAGATGCGATAGCCGCCCGGCTTGCCATAGGGATAGTCGGCAATCGCCTTTTCGATCTTGGGGATCAGCTTTTCCGCCTCTGCGCCGTGAATGGCCACCACCTGGCGCGGCATGTTGGAATACCAATAGGCGTCCGCTGCATATCCATTGTGGCGGATCGGCGTGCCCCAGCCCACTTTGTCGTAACGGTCATAGCTCGTAGCGTCAGGTTTTTTCAGAACCACCCAGGCGTGGCTGGCAACGGAACCCTTGAAGCCGCCGGTCATGGCGGAAAAAACGTAAACGGCGGCTTGCCCGTCGCTCGAGGCGGGCGGCAGCATGCCTGACGATGACCATCTGGCGGCGCTCCAGCCGCGCGGATGGTCCTTCATGGCCCACAGCCCGGCCGATGCCAGTGCCGGCAGCAGATAGATGACGGCAATCGCCAGCAGCAGACGTTTAGCAAATTTCACCGGCAGCCCCGTGCATCGAAAAATCAATTGCGCTATCAACCACATGAAATCAGAATTTTTTGAGGCTGAGAGAATGAACAATTCCGTTACCGTCGAAGTCTTCAGGGGCAATCTCGTCGAAAGCCGTCACCAGGGCCTCGCCGTGGTGGTGGATGGCGATGGCGGGGTGCTGTTTTCCGCTGGCGATATCGAGCGCGGCATCTTCCCGCGTTCGGCCTGCAAGGCCATGCAGGCGCTGCCGCTGGTGGAAAGCGGTGCGGCGGATGCCTACGGTTTCGGCAACCGCGAACTTGCTCTTGCCTGTTCCTCCCATTCCGGGGAGGACGCCCACGCGGAGCTCGCCGCCGCCATGCTTGCGAAAGCGGGACGGAATGTCGATACGCTGGAATGCGGCGCGCACTGGTCTTCGGACCAGAAGACCGTCATCCATCAGGCGCGAACGATGGAGCAGCCGACGGCGCTTCACAATAATTGCTCCGGCAAACATTCCGGCTTCATCTGCGCCTGCTGCCACACCGGCACGGACCCCAAGGGCTATGTCGGTTATGACCACCCGCTGCAGCGGGAAATCCGCGCGACGATGGCAAGCCTGACAGGTGCTGCTCTCGGCCATGACAATTGCGGCGTGGATGGCTGCTCCATTCCCACCTATGCCGTGCCGCTGAAGGGGCTGGCGCATGGCTTTGCAAAAATGGCGACGGGCAGGGGGCTCGAGGCACAACGCGCGCAAGCCTCGCGCCGTCTCATCGAGGCCTGCATGGCAGAACCCTTTTACGTGGCTGGCACGGGCCGTGCCTGCACGAAGCTGATGCAGATCGCGCCGGGCAAGATTTTTGCCAAGACCGGCGCGGAAGGGGTCTTCGTTGCCGCCCTGCCGGAAAAGGGCATCGCCATGGCGGTGAAATGCGAAGACGGCACGACGCGTGCGGCGGAGGCCATGGTTTCCGCATTGCTCGCCCGCCATTTTGATGAAGGCAGTGCCGAGCAGCAGGCGCTGAGCGGCATGGCAAACCGGCAGATGCGCAACTGGAACGGCATTCATGTCGGCGATATCAGGGTCGTCGGTCTCTAAATAACCTTTGACGCCGCCGTTTGCCGGCACGATGATGGCACGCCCCCGCGCGTGACGGCCACCCCATGGCACTCGCAGGGCGGTGTCCGCATGAGGAAGAGGCGGGCGCTTCATTGCTTTGGAGGTCGCATATCCATGTTCACATTGTTTTTCTCCCCCGGTTCCTGCTCCCGCGCCAGCCATATCGCGCTGGAGGAATCCGGCCTGCCTTACAAGGCCCACCGCGTCAATTTCGCGGAAGGCGAGCAACGCTCCGAGGCATTTTTGAAGATCAATCCCAAGGGCCGCGTGCCGGCGCTGGCGACGGCGAGCGGCGTGCTGACGGAGACGCCCGCCATCCTCGCCTTCATCGCCCAGATGGCGCCGGAAAAGAAGCTTGCGCCGCTCGACGATCCCTTTGAATTTGCACTGATGCAATCGTTCAACGGCTTCATTTCATCGACGGTACACGTCGCTCACGCCCATGGCCGTCGCGGCAGTCGCTGGGCGAGCAAGGATAGCTCGCTTGAAGATATGAAAGCCAAGGTGCCGCAGACCATGGGCGAGTGCTTCGAACTGATCGAGCACGGCATGCTGCACGGCCCATGGGTTCTGGGCACGGCCTATTCGGTCGCCGATCCCTATCTTTTCGTCATGTCCGGATGGCTGGAAAGCGACGGTGTGGATATCGCCCGTTTCCCGAAAGTGCACGACCACTTCCGCCGCATGAACGACCGCCCGGCGGTGCAGCGGGCGCTTGACGGGGAGCGGGGCTGAGAGGCCCAGTACTTCCGTCATTCCGGCCCTGATCCGTAATCCGGGTGACGCGCGTCTGCGGCGCGGGAATGGTCCCTTCAGTCCAGGGACCTGGGCTGGCAGGATGCCGGCTCAGGTCCGGCATGACTGACAAGAAAGGCGCTTAACGCTCAAGCCGCCTCGGCCGCGCGCGTGTCCCACATCGCCTTGAACGCCGTGCGCGCCTGGCAGCGGTCGAGCCAGTCTTTCAGGGCGGGATGGGCGGCGAAAAGTGGCTGATGTCCCTGCGCGTAACGAACGATTTCCGCCGCGTTGAGATCGGCGACGGTGAAACGATCGCCCACCAGATAGTCGTGGCTGGACAGGTGCTGTTCAAGAACCCTGAGGGGACGCTTAAGCAGGCGAGCGGCCACATCGATCACTGCCTTGCCGGCGTCGCTTTCCGAAAGGCCCTCGGCAATGGCGGATGAAATCTTCAGCGCATTCGTTTCGATTTCCGTCGCGGCAAAAAACGACCATTGCAGCATGGCCGCGTCCTCCTTCAAATCGACAGGCGCAAGTGGGCCGCCATATTTGCGGGCGAGGTAGAGATTGATCGCCATGGATTCGTAGAGCACCATGCCCGCATCCTCGATGCAGGGAATGGTGCCCATCGGGTTGATGGCGAGGAAAGCCGGCGAGAGCGTGTTGAGCGGCGCATCCGCCGCCAGCGGATCGGCAAGCCGGCGGGCCTGAATGACCGGCACATGCTTGAAGTCTATGCCCAGTTCACCCGCAAGCCACAGCGTGCGCGTGGCGCGCGAACGGTAGACACCATAAATCGTCAACATCGAGGACACCCTTTTCCCAATTCGATGCCGGCACGTTAAGGTCTCGATCTTTTAAAGGGAAGTTGCAGGCGGTGGGCTGACCTATGATTTTTTCTGATCCGTAACGGCCTCAGTATCCGGCGATAGGCGGCTCTCGAACCTGTCGATAAATCGTTCGAAAAGCCGCGCGAATGTCTCCACATCCTCCTGCGGCCATCCGTCCATGACGTCCGTGATGATGCCCATCTTGGTGCTGCGCATGCCTTGAAGCAGGCTGGTGCCAAGTGGCGTGATTTCGACGATCGAGCGGCGCGCATCTTCCTGGGAAACGCTGCGCCTCAACAGGCCGCGCGCCACCATGTCGGCAACCACGCGGCTGCCGCGCGAGGGGTCGATGCGCATCCCCTCGGCAATCGCGCCAACCGTCACGTCTCCTTGCGCCCGTCGCAGGATGTCGAGGACATCGATATGGGAAAGTTCGAGACCCGGCGCGAATTTGGCCAGCGCCATGCGTCCGATCATGCGGCGCCCCACCATGATGCGCATGCGCGTCATGGTGTTGCCGATCCGCTTGATATCCTCGGGTAAATCCTCGTTCCAGTCTTCCTCGCCCGCCACTCTCAGCCCTTCATGTCATACTGTTTGCGATCACATTTCACGGCAATAGCACGAATGTCAAAAACTTGCCATTGACATATATATGCTAATAGCACACAAATTGTCGCAGCAAATCCGCCTGAAGCCAACGAGATTTTTCATGGATATGTCCACCGCGCCTGTGGCGCCGCTTGTGTCCGATCACCGGCGCAGGCTCATCGTCTTTCTGTTCCTGATGCTGGCCATGTTCATGGCCACCCTCGACAACCAGATCGTCTCGACAGCGCTTCCCACCATCGTCGGCGAGTTCGGCGCGCTGGAACGCTTCGGCTGGATCGGTTCCGCCTACCTTCTGGCAACCAGCGCGGTCATGCCCGTTTATGGCAAGCTTGGCGATCTCTTTGGCCGCAAATATGTGATGATCGCGGCAGTGGTCATCTTCACGCTCGGCTCGCTCGCCTGCGGGCTGGCATGGTCGATGGACAGTCTGATTGCCGCCCGTGTGTTGCAGGGGCTCGGCGGCGGCGGCATCATGGTATCGATCTTCTCCGTCAACGCCGATTTGTTCGAACCGCGCGAACGCGCCCGTTACCAGAGCTATTCCAGCCTCACCATCATGGCGTCGGGCAGCGTCGGCCCCATCCTCGGCGGCACGATGAGCGATCTCTTCGGCTGGCGGTCGATTTTTCTTATCAACCTGCCGCTCGGCATTATCGTCATTACGGGTCTCGCCCTGATGCTGCCTTACCGCCGTCCGGCGCGGCAGCCGAAGATCGATTATCTCGGCGCGGTCCTTCTCGCCGCCACCATTTCCAGCGTGGTTTTCTGGGCGGATAGCAGTGAACTGTTCGGATCGCTGATCGCCGCTCCGAGCCTCGGCATCATCGCCTTTGCCGTCATTGCGGCATTTCTCTGGGTGCAGGTGGAGCGCCGCGCGCCGGAACCGGTTGTGCCGTTGCGCCTCTTCAAGGACAGCACCTTTCCACTGCTGATGATCGTTTCGCTCACCAGCGGCGGCATCGGCATCGGGATGGTCAATTATTATGCCCTGTTCCTGCAAACGACCACTGGCCTTTCGCCCTCCCATGCCGGCCTGTTCTTCATTGCCGTCACAGGCGGCATCGTCATGGGTTCGTTGTCAGCAGGACGGCTGATTTCGCTCACCGGCGTCTACAAGCCTTTCTCGGTCGCTGGCCTCTCCGTCAATGTTGTCGTCATGCTGCTCTTCACGCAGATGCATGCGGGAACGCCGTTGTGGCTGATCGCGGTGCTGATGCTGGCGCAGGGTTTCGCGGTCGGCCTCGGCCAGCAGGCGCCGATCATCGGCGTGCAGAATTCGGCCCCCAAGGCCGACATCGGTGCGGCAAGCGGCGCGGTGACCCTGACCCGCATGGGCGGCGCGGCAATCGCCATTTCGGTCTATGGCGCCATTGTCTCGTCAAGTCTGACGGGCGTTGCGATTGATATTCCGGGTGTGGGCAAGATCGAGGAGCTGACCCCGAAAATGCTCTCCGAACTGCCCGCCGCTTCCCAAGCCGCCGTCGCCTCGCTTTACTCTCATGCGTTCACGCCGCTGTTCTTCGCAGCCGCCGCAACAGCCGCCATCGGCCTTGCCGCCGCACTGATGCTAAAACCGGTGCGGCTGCCGGCCGCGGTTGAGGCGAAACCAGCGGAAGTGGCAGGGGAGTAGGCCGGGCGGCAGGCAGCTGTGAACGCTGGTTTTTTTGCTGAAACCTCTCATCGGTCATACCGGCCTTGGGCCGGTATCCAGCCAGCCCAGGTCCTTGGGCTGAAAGGACTCCTTCGCCGCGCTGACGCGCGGCTGCTGGATTCCCGCAGAAGGCCGGAATGACGGGATGTCTCCATAAAACAAAAACACGTCCGCGGGAAATTTAACGCCCGTTCCGCGTTAACATCGCAAGTCTTTCGATTCGCGCGGGCGGCCCTTTTTCCATGGTTATGAAGCCGGAACAGTTGTTGAACTCCACGCCCAAAGGGCTCTATTGCCCGGCGGGTGATTTCTATATCGATCCCGTGCGACCGGTGCCGCGGGCGCTGATCACCCATGGTCATTCCGATCACGCCCGCGCCGGTCATGGCGCGGTGCTGGCCACCCGGCAGACGCTCGATATCATGCGCATCCGTTATGGAGAGGATTTTTGCGGAAGCGAGCAGGCGGTAGGGTTCGGCGAAACCGTTGATGTCAACGGCGTGACCGTCGGCTTTCATCCGGCTGGCCACGTGCTCGGCTCGGCGCAAATATCGGTCGGGATGAACGGTTTGCGCATCGTCGCCTCGGGAGACTACAAGCGCGGCATCGATCCCACCTGCGCCCCCTTTGAAACCGTGCCCTGCGATGTCTTCATCACAGAGGCCACCTTCGGCCTGCCGGTGTTTCACCATCCGCTTCCGCGTGTGGAAACGGCCAAGCTGCTCACCTCCATCAAACAATTTCCCGAACGCACCCATCTGGTCGGGGCCTATTCACTGGGCAAGGCGCAGCGCGTGATACGTCTGCTCCGCGACAACGGCTACTCCGACCCTATCTATATTCATGGCGCGCTGGCCCGGCTTTGCGATTATTACGTCTCGCAGGGCATCGATCTCGGCGATCTCAGGCCCGCGACGCTTGAAAAAAGCAACCCCGCCGCCTTCAAGGGCGCCATCGTCGTCGGTCCGCCCTCGGCCTTTCAGGAACGCTGGGCACGGCGTTTCAACGAGCCGCTGATCGCCTTCGCCTCGGGCTGGATGATGGTGCGGCAGAGGGCAAAGCAGGGCGGCGTGGAATTGCCGCTGGTCATATCGGACCATTGCGACTGGCCGGAGCTGCTGGAAACCATCACAGAAATCGGCCCGCAGGCCGTCTGGGTCACGCATGGCCGGGAGGAGGCGCTGGTGCGCTGGTGCGAATTGCAGGGCATTGCCGCCAAGCCCCTGCATCTCGTCGGTTATGAAGACGAGGGGGATTGAGATGAAAGCCTTTGCCACGCTTCTCGACCGCCTCGTGCTGACGCCTTCTCGCAATGGCAAGCTGAAGCTGCTCACCGACTATTTCCGCGATACGCCCGATCCCGACCGGGGTTACGGGCTGGCGGCCATTGCCGGCACGCTGGATCTCAAAAGCGTCAAGCCGGCCATGCTGCGCGAACTGGTGCTGGAGCGTATGGACGAAGTGCTGTTCCGCTATTCCTACGATTATGTCGGCGATCTGGCCGAAACCATTTCGCTGGTCTGGGGCAACATCGGCGGTGCCGATGATTCCGAGGCGCAGGACCCGCGCCTCGGCGAAGTCGTCACCTTGATGAATTCACTCGGCCGCACGGAGGTGCGCGGCGCGGTGCGCGATCTCCTGGACCGGCTCGATACGTCTTCGCGTTTCGCTTTCCTCAAACTTGCCACCGGCAGCCTGCGCATCGGCGTTTCAGCCCGGCTGGCGCGTCAGGCGCTGGCGGATTTTGCGGGGAAGGACATCATCGAGATCGAGACCCTGTGGCATGGTCTTGCGCCGCCTTACACGACGCTCTTCGCCTGGCTGGAGGGCAAGTCTGACCGGCCGGTGCTGGCGACGCCCGCCATTTTCCATTCGGTCATGCTCGCAACGCCGGTCGCCGAGGGCGACCTCGATACGCTCGACCCCGACGACTACGCGGCGGAATGGAAATGGGACGGCATTCGGGTGCAACTGTCCCGCGCCGGTGAGACGCGCAAACTCTATTCGCGCTCCGGCGATGATATCTCCGGCGCCTTTCCCGATGTCCTCGATGCGATCGACTTTGAAGGCGTGATGGATGGCGAATTGTTGATCGGCGGCACGGCACGCTCCAACAATCTCACCCGCACCTTTTCCGACCTGCAGCAGCGGCTGAACCGCAAGACGGTGACGGCAAAAATGCTGGACGATTACCCGGCCTTCATTCGCGCCTATGATCTTCTGTTCGACGGGGAAAGCGATATTCGCGCGCAGACCTATGTTGACCGTCGTGGCCGGTTGTCCGACATCATCGAGCACGCGCCGCACGACCGCTTCGACCTTTCGCCGTTGATCGATTTTTCCAGCTGGCAGGAATTGGACACGTTGCGAGCCGCACCACCCGATCCGGTCATCGAGGGTGTCATGATCAAGCGCCGGGACAGCAGCTATCAGGCCGGACGCGCCAAGGGCCCGTGGTTCAAATGGAAACGTGATCCCTATAATATCGATGCCGTGATGATGTATGCCCAGCGCGGCCACGGCAAGCGGTCCAGCTATTATTCCGACTTCACCTTCGGCGTCTGGGCGGAAGGCGAGGATGGCGAACAACTGGTGCCGGTCGGCAAGGCCTATTTCGGCTTCACCGACGCGGAGCTCGAGGTTCTGGACAAGTTCGTGCGCGACAATACCGTCGAGCGCTTCGGCCCCGTGCGGGCCGTGCGCGCCACGCCGGAGTTCGGTTTTGTGCTGGAGGTGGCGTTTGAAGGAATCAACCGCTCCACCCGCCACAAGTCCGGCGTGGCCATGCGCTTCCCGCGCATTGCAAGGCTGCGCGCCGACAAGCTGCCGGCCGAAGCGGACAGGCTTTCGACGCTGGTCGCGATGATCGATGGCGTGGAAGGATAGGGCAAGATGCGGTTACAGCCCGTTTGCGGTGAATTCATTGTTGTTATTCGCGAATCCGTGACTGGACAGCTTTCTTCGAGCATGTTGAATTGCTGAAACAACCATCTTCATCAGGTGAACTCATGCCAGACAAGCGCTCTCTTTCCTCATATGTCGGACGGGAAGAATGCGGCGCGATGTCGCCCGGCTTAACGCGGCGCGGCCTGCTTGCCGGAACCGTTGGGCTGTCAGCCGCCTTGGTCCTGCCGCCGGCTGTGAAAGCCGGCATTCCCGCCCCGGATGTTTTGCCGCTGGAACGGCAGGATTATGCCGAGGCCCGCCGACATTTCCACACCCGTCTGCTGCGCAAGATGGCCGCGCCGGAAAAATCCGCGGCGCTGGGCACGCCTCCCGGGGCGGAGCGCGTTACCTATCCTGGCGGGCCGGATGGTTCGATTCAACTTGTCGCTTGGCTTTCCCACTACCAACCATCGAAGACGCTGAAGCCCGCCGTCCTGTTCCTGCACGGCGGCAACGCCACGGGCGATGGCCACTGGGCGCTGATGAAGCCCTACTGGGAGGCCGGTTTCGTCGTGCTGCTGCCATCCTTTAGGGGTGAAAACGGCCAGATCGGCAACTATTCCGGTTTTTACGACGAAACGGCGGATGCACTGGCGGCGGCGACCTATCTTGAAAATCTACCCGGCATTGACAGGAAGCGGTTCTTTATCGCCGGTCATTCCAATGGCGGCACGTTGACGCTTCTCGCCTCCATGAGCCGAAAGTTTCGCGCCGCAGCCCCCATATCGGCGGGCGTCAATTCCTGGCGCTACTTCAATCGATATACGGAGGAAATCTGTTTCGACGAGACCGATGAGCGCGAATTCATCATGCGTTCTTCCGTCTGTTTCGGCCCCAGCCTCAAATGCCCGGCGCTGCTTTTGCGCGGCACGGAGGAGCGGCCCTTCGACGCCGATCACCAGCTTTTTGTTGATCGGACCGTGCCCTCCGGCTTCAAGGTGGATAAAAAACTGCTGCCCGGAACCCACAATGGTGTGGTGCCGGGCGCAGTGGAGGAAAGCATCCGCTTTTTCAACCAGTTTGCGTGAACGGGCCGAAAACCGCTCGTGCAGCTTTCGGCCCGTATCTCCGATCAGGCGCTCTTCTTGAAGTAGCCAAGCAGGCGCATGGCGTTGGCAGTCACCAGAACCGTGGCGCCGGTATCGGCAAAGACGGCAAGCCACAGGCCGGAAACGCCGGTGACGGTCGTGACCAGGAACACTGCCTTCAGGCCAAGCGCGATCGCCACGTTCTGGCGGATATTGCTCATGGTGGCGCGCGACAGGCCGATGAGGCGGGCGGCATCGCCGACATTGTTGCGCATCAGCGCCGCATCCGCCGCTTCCATTGCCACGTCCGTGCCGGAGCCGATGGCGACGCCGACACTCGCCGCAGCAAGCGCGGGCGCATCGTTGATGCCGTCACCCACCATGACAACGGTCTTCTTTTCGGCGAGCTTGCGGATTTCCTCAACCTTGTTCTGCGGCAGGAGTTCGCCGCGCGCTTCAAGGCCGAGCTTGTTACCGATGGCACGCGCCGTGCGGGCGTTGTCACCCGACAGCATCAGCGAGGAAATGCCCATGTCCTTGAGTGCTTTCACGCCTTCGGCCGCATCCTTGCGCGGCTCGTCGCGCATGGCGAAAAGACCGCTTGCCGCACCGCCGGTCATCACGACAGCCACCGTTTTGCCTTCGCTTTCCAGCGCGGAAATGCGGTCGGCCAGTTCCCTCGACAGGGTGCCCACCTCAGTCGCAAAGCGCGGCGCGCCGATGAACAGGTCTTTTCCACCGACATTGCCCTGCATGCCGCGACCGGAAATCGCCTTGATGTTGGAGCCGGGCAGGGGCTTCACGCCAGCCTTTTCGGCATGGTTGACGATGGCTCGGGCGAGCGGATGGCTCGACTCGTTTTCAATGGTCGCGGCCTGCGCAATCAGCTCGGCCTCGTTGCCGTCAAGCGCCACCACGTCGGTCACGACAGGTTCGCCCAGCGTCAGCGTGCCGGTCTTGTCGAAGGCGACGGTTTCGGTGCGCGCCAGCATTTCGATGACAGCGCCGCCCTTCACCAGCATGCCGTGGCGTGCCGCAGCCGAAAGACTGGAGGCAATGGCGGCGGGAACAGAGATAACCAGCGCGCAGGGGCAACCGATCAAGAGCAGCGCGAGACCGCGGTAAATCCAGGTGTCCCAGTCGCCAAGGCCGGCAAGCGGCGGTACGATGATGGTCAGCACCGAGATCGCGACGATCAGCGGCATGTAATAACGCGAGAAGCTCTGGATGAAGCGTTCCGTCGGGGCGCGGGCATCCTGTGCTTCTTCGACAAGCGTGATGATGCGGGCAATGGTGTTGTCTTCCGGCGCGCGGTCGACACGGATGCGCAGCGAGCCGTCATGGTTGATCGAGCCGGCAAAGACCCGGTCGCCCTTGTCCTTGGCAACGGGAATGCTCTCCCCCGTCATCGGCGATTCATCGACGCTGGACTGGCCGTCCATGACAACACCATCGGCGGCGATGCGGTCGCCGGGGCGCGCCACGACCACCTGGCCGATGCGTACCTGATCGGCGGCGATCTGCCGAAGCGCGCCGTTTTCCTCCACCATGGCCGTTTTCGGCAGCAGCGAACCGAGCGCCTTGATGCCGGAGCGGGCGCGGGCGGCGGCAAAACCTTCGAGCAATTCGCCGACGGAGAACAGCAGCACGACGATGGCCGCTTCTTCCGCCTCCCCGATGATGATCGCGCCGATGGCGGCAATCGTCATCAGCATCTCGATGGTGAAGACCGCGCCGAACCGGGCGGCATTGAAGGCATTGCGCGCGATTGGGAAAAGCGTGGCGAGCGTCGCGACGATGAAGGCGTAGCTACCCCAGGCCGGGAAGGTCAGTTCCGCCGCATAGGCAATCGCGACCAGAATGGTGCCGGTGAAGGTGTTGCGCGCCTTGGCGGTGCGCCACCATGCGCCTTTTTCATCCGCACCATGGGCGTGCCCTATCTCGGCGCTCTGGCTTGCGGTGGCAGGTGCGGCAGCGTGGGAGTGGCCCGCATGGCCGTGTCCGTGATTATGACCTGAATGATCGTGGCCTGCGTGATCGTGGCCTGCGTGATCGTGGTCATGCCCTTTGCAGGACTGATGATCGTCTGCCGAATGGTCATGCGCCGCGTGGTCATGTCCGGAATGATCATGCCCGGAGTGATCGTGATCGTGATGGCCACCGCATGTCGCGTGATCATGGTCATGGTCGTGAGTCTGAGCCGACGGTTTTGCGGGCGCAGATTTTTCCTGCGGCAACAGAGCGGGCTTGAAGCCGAGCTTGCGCAGCGTGTCCTCGATTTTGTCGACCGGGGTTTTGTTCTCGGCAAGCGACAGATTCAACCTTTCGCGTGCCACGGACACCTTGACGTCGGCAACGCCGGGCAGGCGGGACAGCGCGGTTTCGATCTTGGCCGCGCAGCTGCCGCAATCCATGCCGCCGACCGAAAAGGTCAGCTTATTGTTGTTTTCAATAGCCGGTTCGGGCGTGTCATGATGGTGACCGCCGCAGGTCGAATGGTCGTGATGATCGGCCTCTACCTTTGCCTTGGAAGGCTTTTCGCGCGGCAGCAAAGCGGGCTTGAAGCCAAGCTTGCGCAGCGTATCCTCAATCTTTTCGACCGGAGTCTTGTTGTCGGCCAGCGAGAGGTTCAGCCTTTCGCGGGCCACCGAAACCTTGACGTCGCCGACGCCGGGCAGGCGGGAGAGTGCGGTTTCGATCTTGGCCGCGCAGCTGCCGCAATCCATGCCGCCGACCGAAAAGGTCAGGTCCTCCGATGCTCCGTTCAAACTGCCGCGTGTCGAAATATTCATGGTTTCGCTCCTGAATTCCACTCGACAGCCAATCTGGCACCTCTAGCAACTAGAGCTTCAAGAGGAAAAATGCGGTTCTTCGATTTTTTTTAAAAAACCGACGCCAGCCTCGCGCCAGCCGCGCGGTCCATCATGCCGGCAGATTGGATTCCATGAAGCGGTTCAGATGATAGCACTCCTTTTCAAAAACGGTCGCCGGGCGGCCTCTCTGCTGGGGCTTGCCCTGCTGCCGCTGATGAGCGGCTGCCTTTTCGTGACGGATACGACGCGGATGGACCCGGACGTCTTCGTCAGGGAAACCGCGCCGGTGTTCAATTTCAATTCCGTCAGTTCCAATCGCCAGCCGGAGCTGCCGCCGCAGCCGGGCCAGCTTTCCACGCGCCCGCCGGATCTGTTCAGAACCCGTTTCCATCAGGAGTATGGTCCGCCGGTGCGCGGGCAGGGGCTGCAAGCCCCGCAGGTACAGGGTTACAACGCGCCGCAATCGCAGGCCCAGACGAGGGCCTATGGCCTGCCGGTTTCCAACCCGCTGCACCGCGTCATGTATGGTCCGATCCGCGACGAGGACCGCTCACTGCCGGCCATTCCCTATGGCCGCATCGATCCGCGTTATCTGCGGCAGGAAGTCAGCTACCAGACGGCGGAAGCGCCCGGCACCATCGTGGTCGATACCAGACAGCATTTTCTCTATCTCGTGCAGTCCGGCGGCAAGGCCATCCGTTACGGCGTCGGCCTGGGTCGTGACGGTTACGCCTGGTCGGGCCGGGGCAAGATCCAGTGGAAGGCGAAATGGCCGCGCTGGACGCCGCCCGACGAGATGGTCAAGCGCCAACCGGAACTCGCCTCCATCTCCGCCGCCAATGGCGGCATGACGCCGGGTCTGAACAATCCGCTCGGCGCACGCGCGCTTTATATCTTCAAGGATGGCAAGGACACGCTTTATCGCGTGCATGGCACGCCGGACTGGCAGTCTGTGGGCAAGGCGACGTCCTCCGGCTGCGTGCGCATGCTCAATCAGGATGTGATCGATCTCTATGACCGGGTGCCGCAGGGGGCGCAGATTGTGGTTATCTGAACACGTTCTAAAAGAAAGAGATATGGGACCCATTCCGCCATCACCTTGTGTCTGGCTTTTAGCGGTCGGTTAACTATTTTCGCAATACGCATGACACGGAACAAACGACGTACAACGGCGGTCTAGCCGTTCGAAATGTGGGACAAACCGGCCTTATGACAAGCACCGACACAGATCTTTCCAGACGCACCTTCCTTTCCCTTCTCGGCCTCTCTTCCGCTTCGCTTCTCGCAGGCTGCGCCTCGTCAGGCACGGGAGACGCCATCCGCCAGCAGGCGACTGCCATCGGCAGCGATTTCCGCCAGATGTTTTCGTCCGGCGTCAGCGATGCGGAACTGGCCGTGATGTACGGCTCGGTCGAGGATGGCGGTTACGTCATTCCCGCTGTGCCCTATCAGAAGATCGACCGCCGCTATTATCGCCAGCGGGTCGTCGATCCGACCGGCGAGCGCCCCGGTACGGTGGTCGTCGATACGCGTTCGCGTTTCTTGTACGTTGTCGAGCCCGGCGGCAGCGCCATGCGTTACGGCGTCGGCATCGGCCGTGAAGGTTTCGCCTGGTCGGGTGAGGGCGTCATCCAGTGGCGTCAGAAATGGCCGAAATGGACCCCGCCGGACGAAATGGTCGCCCGCCAGCCGGAACTCACCAAATATTCCGCCAAGAACGGCGGTATGCCGCCGGGCCTGAAGAACCCGCTGGGTGCGCGCGCCCTCTATATCTTCCAGAACGGCAAGGACACGCTCTACCGTCTGCACGGTTCGCCGGAATGGAACTCCATCGGCAAGGCCGTATCCTCCGGCTGCGTGCGCCTGATGAACCAGGACATCATCGACCTCTACGACCGCGTGCCGCAGAAGGCGCGTGTGGTGGTCTGGCAGTAAGCCTGCAAACATTCACGAAAAAGGCGGCCTCTGTGCCGCCTTTATTTTTGACTGTCATGGCCGGGCGAGATTGTCCTTCAGCGCATTCACCCGGTCGCGAATCTGTACCAATTCCTCAAGTCCGCAGCCGGTGGCGCTGCCGATGGCGGCCATGATTTTTACGCCTTCCTTTTTAAGCTCGGCCCCCTTTTTCGTCAGGGCCACCAGAACCTGCCGCTCATCGACCGTGCCGCGCTTGCGGGTGATGAGCCCGGCATGCTCCAGCCTTTTCAGAAGCGGCGAAAGCGTGCCCGAATCCAGTCCCAACATTTCGCCCAGCGCCTTGACGGTTGAGGTTTCCTTTTCCCACAGCGCCATCATGACAAGATATTGCGGGTATGTGAGGCCAATCGGGTCGAGCAGCGGTTTATAGGCGCGGGTAAAGGCGTGCGCCGCGCCGTAAAGGGCAAAACATATTTGCTGGTCCAGCCTCAACAGGCTTTCCATCGTTTTCTCATCGCCCTGTGCGTCCATTTTCCAGCTCCAAAAATCAACCGGGGAGGGAACAATCGGCCCCCGCTTTCGGTTCCTGCCACATGGATGCGCGGCGTCATTTCGTGAAAATTATCGCAAAAAATGAATCCGCATTCAATGTGCAAAATTATATTGCGCGCAATTAAATTGTTCGCTATAAGACGTTCAACGCCAACCCAAGGAGAAAATGACATGCCAATCCTGTACACGACCAAAGCATCTGCAACCGGTGGCCGCGCCGGCAACGCCAAGTCGGAAGACGGCGTTCTCGACGTCACGCTGACCGTACCGAAGGAACTCGGCGGCGATGGCGCTCGCGGCACCAACCCGGAACAGCTGTTCGCAGCCGGTTATTCCGCCTGCTTCCTGGGCGCGCTCAAGAACGTCGCTGGCAAGCAGAAGGTAAAGATTCCGGAAGACACGACTGTGACGGCAACGGTCGGCATCGGCCCGCGCGAAGACGGCACCGGTTTCGGCATCGAAGTCTCTCTCAAGGTCAACATTCCCGGCCTCGAGCGTGAAAAAGCAGAAGAACTCGTCGCGGCCGCGCACATCGTCTGCCCCTACAGCCACGCCATGCGCACCTCCACGGAAGTGCCGGTCTCGGTGGCATGATTTTTCAGCGCTGCAGTGGGCCGCGACTCTTCCTCCGTCATGCCGGACGAGATCCGGCATCCAGCCACGGCGCGTCTGCGCCGTGAGAGGAGTCTTGAGCGATCAAGGACTTGATCGCGCTGGACCCGGATCTAGTCCGGGGCGACAGGGTGGGGGAGCCCTGCAAACGTTATATCAGGCATAAGCCTTCACTCCTGGGGCCGGGTTCATCCCGGCCTTCTTGTTTGCAGAAATAAATATGCTATATTCTTTCCAAGGAAAGGATTTGTGCCATGAATATTCACGCCAAGACCGCCATGGATCCCGCATCGCAGGGCAGGGTCGTCACCAAGGCTGTCATCGCCGCTGCCGAGCGGCTGGGCCTGAATGCTGCCCGCACGGCCGATATTCTGGGTGTCTCCGCGCCGACAGTCTCGCGCATGAAGCGGCTGGATTTCCAGCTGGAGCCGGGCGCCAAGTCTTTCGAACTTGCGGTGTTGCTGATCCGGGTTTTCCGATCGCTGGATGCGATTACCGGCGGGGATGAGGCCGTGGCCAAAAACTGGCTGCGCAATCATAATACGGCGCTGGATGCCGTGCCTGCCGAAAGGCTCACCACCATTACCGGATTGATCGATGTCCTCTCCTATCTGGACGCCCGACGCGCTCCTGTCTGAAAAACGCGCCGTATCGGGAAAATACTGGCGGCTGGTGGAAGCGCAGCATCAGGTTTCCACCATGAAGCTGGTGGATACGGTGGAGGAGCAATCCCTTCTGGAGGATATTCTGGAGACGAGCAAACGGCCGTTTCCGCCGGAATGCGCCGGTTTCGATTATCTTCTCGCGACACCTTTCAGATATGGCGCCGCCTATCCGCATGGCTCGCGGTTCCGCCGCGCGGGATTTACGGAAGGTGTTTATTACGCCGCCCGGAACGTGGAAACGGCGCTCGCCGAAATGGCCTTTTACCGGCTGCTGTTTTACGCCGAATCGCCCGGAACGCCGCTGCCAGCGAACCCGGCCGAGTATTCCGCCTTCGCCACCCGCGTCGCCACCGACGCGGCGCTGGATCTGACGCAACCGAAACTCATTCGCGACGAGGCGCACTGGACCGATCTCACCAATTACGAGCCGTGCCAGGCGCTGGCCGAACAGGCACGATTGGCCAAGGTGGACGCGATCCTCTACCGGTCGGTACGGGATCCCCGGGGCGGTCTCAACATCGCCATCCTCTCCCCCAAGGCCTTTGCCGAAAAAGCGCCGGTGGAACGGATGAGTTGGCGCATTCGCCTGTCGAAGACAGGGGTGCAGGCGCTCTGCGAATTTCCAATACGCAGAACAGGCTTCGCGGTCTCGGATTTTGCCGACGATCCACGCCTCGCCAACCTCTTGGGCTGACGAGGCGGTTTTTGGAGCGTCACGCCGAGGCGAAAAATGCCTCGGGATCATCGACTTCCACCAGCCTGCGCTTGTCGATGAGCCAGAAGCGGTTTCCGACCGCCCGCACGAAACTCCTGTCATGCGAGACAAACACGCAACTGGCCTCCCGGCTGATGATTTCCGCCTCCAACGTTTCCTGGCCGTCTATGTCAAGATGGTTGGTGGGTTCGTCCAGCAGGTAGAAATTCGGCTCCGCCAGCCTGAGCGCCAGCATGGCAAGCCGCGCCTTCTGCCCGCCGGAGAGCGTTGCGATGCGGCGCTTTTGCATTTCCATCTCGATGCCAGCGCCGGCGAGCAGGCCGTGGATGCGCTGGTCGCCAATGTCGAAGCGACGCGAAAGAAGCGCCGCCGGCGTGCTGTCATCATCGATTTCGGCCAGCGACTGGTCGACATATCCGGCCACCAGCGAGGGCGTGGCCTTGATGCCCTCCTGTTCGCCTGCACCCGTCACCGCTGCCTGCAGCAGTGACATCAGCCGTGTCTTGCCCACACCATTGCGGCCGAGAATGACGATTCGGTCCCCCTGGCGGATGAATTGCCGGCCGGTGCGAAACAGCGCTGTTCCATCCGGTGTGGAGACTGGCACATCCTCCAGCGTTATCAGCACCTTGGCGTGGGTACCGCGATTGGCAAGCTGGATTTTTCCGGCGGAGCGTTCGATATGGGCGGGGCGCGCCTTCTCCTCGATCTTTTCCGCGCGCTCGCGCAATTGCTTCGTCTTCACCGTCAGCAGGTCGCTGCCGGAATTGATGCCGATATTGTTGAGCTTGGCCGCCTGCCGGCGCAATTGCTGGGCGGTTTTCATCTCCCGCTGGAAACGCCGCTCATCGGCAGCATCCTCCTCCTCCAGCGCCGCTCGCGCATGGCCATAGGGCAGGCGAAACAGCGCCGAGTTTTCCGGCCGCAGAAATAGCGTTTTCCGGGTGACATTGTCGAGAAAGGCGCGATCATGGCTGACGATGATGACCGCCGTGTCGCGCGGCAGGGCGCTGAGCCAGCTTTCCAGCACGTTGATCTTTTCAAGATCGAGATGGTTGGTCGGCTCGTCGAGCAGCAGCACGTCGGGTTCGGTGATCCAGGCCTTGGCCAGCATGGCAAGCCTTTGCCAGCCGCCGCTCAATTCTTTCAGGCGACGCTCGCGGAACGGTTCGGGTACGAGCATGTCGTCGAAGATGATATCCGCGCGCCAGCTCTCGCTATCGACGGTATCCGCTGGCAGGGCGGAAAGCACGGTGTCCCGCATCGTCAATTCCATCAGGGCGGCAGGCGGGTTCTGCTGCACGATGGACTGCGTCAGCCCGCGCAGCCGGGTGATGTCGCCGCTGGTCGGCTCCATCTCACCGGCAAGGCAGTTGAGCAGGGTGGATTTGCCGCAGCCATTGGCGGCGACGATGCCGAGGCGGTCGCCCGCATTCACGGTAAGGCTGAGATTGGAAAAAAGCGGCTTGCCCAGAATGATTCCGAGGTTGCGCAGCGTCATGATGGTCATGATGTTGTCTCTGGTAAAGACGGATCCGCACCGTTGCCTGCGCATGCAGGATGGGTTTCGGTTATCGGTGATCCGTCGTGAAACGATGCGCAATGGCAGACGAACTGCGTCCTGCGCGGCCTTTTAGGCAAACCAGAGTGTTGGTGTTCCGGTCAGCCCTGCAAACGTGTCCGCAGGGCAAAAAGGTGGCAGAGCTGACGATTGCGCCAGAAGCAGGAAATATCCATGCGAAGCCTCCTTTCTTGAAACGTGTTGAACTGCCCGATCATTACCAGCGGTGGCGATCTATGGCAACCCGATTAGAAAATGATGAAGATTGGGGGAGCGGTGCGGCCGGATCATCCCGATAAAGGGTGACATGTGCCGCACCGGATTTGCGCTGGCGCTACTGCTTGCCGACACGGGCGCGCAGTTCTTCCACATGCGCGGCGATCTCGGGCGTCACGGCATCGCCGAAGTCTTCCATCTCGAACATCGGGCGGATTTCGATTTCGCTGCGCTCCAACATCGGGTTCGGGCAGCGTTTCACCCATTCCACCGCCTCGTCCATATCCTTCACGTTCCAGATCCAGAAGCCGGCGACCAGCTCGTTGGTATGCGGGAAGGGACCGTCGACAACGGTGCGGCTGTCACCGTCGAAAATCACGCGCTTGCCCTTGGAGGAGGGGTGCAGGCCATCGCCGGATTGCATGATGCCGGCATTGACCAGTTCCTCGTTGAATTTCCCCATGGCCTCCATCAACTCCGTCGTCGGCATCACGCCGTCTTCGCTGCTTTTGGTGGCTTTTACAAAAACGATTGCACGCATGATCATTCCTCCTGGATTGCGTTTCGTTCAGTTTCGCTCTCCGGCACGACAGCCGGATGACACCTTTGTTGAGGCCCAACGCCTCTTCTCAGCCGAGATCGATGAGATCGCGGCGCAGCCGTTGCGGGTCGCCGCTGCCGATCTTGGCTTCTATTTCCGCATGGGTCTGTTCCCAGATCGGGAACGCGGCTGCGAGCACGGCCATGCCGTCAGGCGTCAGCCGCAACCGTTTGCCACGCTTGTCCTTCGGATCCTGCTCGATGCTGACCAGCCCGCGCCGCTCCAGCGGCTTCAGCGCCGCCGTCAGCGTCGTGCGGTCCATGGCCAGAAGATTGGCGACCGGCCCCATCGGCGGCGGCTCCGGCCTGTTCAGCGACATCAGCAGCGAAAATTGACCGTTATTGATGCCCACCGGCTTCAGCGCATTGTCGAATAGTCGCGCCAGCGCCCGTGCCGCGCGCTGCGCATGCAGGCAAAGGCAGGAATCGCGCACGAGAAGAGTTGTCGAAAAAGGAATCACGCTGGCGTTTGACATGCGCTAAATATGTTGATATCAACCTAAATAGTCAAGCGAAACTTGATGCTCTGTGGCGCTATTTGTCGGCTTCAACACAGAGATGCGCGGGGCCTGCCGGAGGAGTGGCGCGGCCGCCGTTAAGGACGGATCCAAGGAGGAAAGATCATGTCTCATCCCGTTGTTTCGAAAGAGGAGTGGCTTGCGGCCCGCCGCGATCTGCTGGTGAAGGAAAAGGAACTGACACGTGCGCGTGACAGGCTGAACGAAGCGCGTCGCGCCTTGCCTTGGGAGGAGGTGACGAAGGACTATATCTTCGACGCGCCTTCCGGCCCGAAATCGCTGAAAGAGCTGTTCGGCGACTGCAGCCAGCTGATCGTCTACCACTTCATGCTGGCGCCCGATTGGGAAGAGGGCTGCGTTGGCTGTTCCTTCTTCGCCGATCATGTCGATGGCGCGCTTATCCATCTCAAGCATGGCGATGCCGGTTTTGTTGCAGTGTCGCGCGCGCCGCTTGAAAAGATCGAAGGCTATAAAAACCGCATGGGCTGGAAATTCCCCTGGGTTTCAGCCGCAGGCACGGATTTCAATTACGACTATCAGGCTTCGTTTCGCGACGAGGACATGGCCAGCGGCGAAATCACCTATAATTACCGTGACATGGCCCCCTATGGGGACCTGAAGGACCTGCACGGCATCAGCGTTTTCGCCAAGGGAGAGGACGGCAAGATCTACCATACCTATTCCACCTACGCCCGCGGCGCGGAGCAGACGCTCGGCACGCTGATGCTTCTCGATCTGGTGCCAAAAGGCCGTAATGAAGACGGTGTAATGGATTGGGTGCGCCGCCACGACCAGTATGAGGACGCGCCGAAGGCCGCTTCCTGCTGCCACTGAAATAATGACGAGGAGGAGACGACAATGGAAATGCCAAATGCCAAGCCGCAGAAGGAACACGCGTTCCTGAACAGGATCGTCGGTGACTGGATCATGACCGCCAGTTCGGGCCACGAGGCCTATGATCCTGATGACCCGGAGCAATTGTTCAGCGAAAAAGTACGCTCGATCGGTGGCCTCTGGATCATCGGCGAGGGCACCGGGAAAATGCCTGACGGCAGCCGCATGACAGCCGTCATCACTGTTGGTTTTGACCCGGTCAAAGGCAACTTCGTCGGCACCTGGGTTGGCTCGATGATGAGCAATCTCTGGGTCTACAAGGGTTGGCTGGAAGAGGATGGCAAGACGCTCACGCTGGAGGCCGAAGGCCCGGCCTTCGACGGGTCCGACCGTATCGATACCTATCGCGATGTGCTCGTGCTGCATGATGATAATCACCGCAGTTTTTCCGGCAGCGTCAGGCAGCCGGACGGCACTTTCAAGACCTTCATGACCTCAGAATTCAGGCGCAAGGCCTGAGCTTTACCCCCATAGGCGTGCCGCCGCGCCTGGCGGCGGGCGCTTGCCGAACCACCCGCCAAACCGTCCATAGGAGACGATAATGTCCGATACGCATGGAAAATTCATCTGGGTCGAGCTGATGACACCCGACATGGCAGAAGCTGCCCGCTTTTACGGTCATGTCGTCGGCTGGCAGACCAAGGATTTCGGCTCGCCGGAAATGCCCTATCTGGTGCTGGAGGCCGATGGCAAAGGCATGGGCGGCGTCATGGAGCTAACCGATGAACATAAGAGCCAGGGCATTCCGCCGAACTGGACGGCCTATGTCGATGTCGACGATGTGGACGCCACGGCGGAGCTTTTCGCCGAGAAGGGCGGCGCGATCCGACGCCCGCCGCAGGATATCCCGGAAATCGGCCGCTTTGCCGTGGTGGCCGACCCCTATGGCGCCGTGCTCTGCATCATGACGCCGCAGCCGATGGAGACCGGCGGTTTCCCTGAGGATACGCAGGCGAAACAGGGTCATGTCGGCTGGTATGAGCTTTTCACCGACAATGTCG
The DNA here is from genome assembly GCF_052686535.1 of Agrobacterium sp. DKPNP3. NCBI lineage: Bacteria > Pseudomonadati > Pseudomonadota > Alphaproteobacteria > Hyphomicrobiales > Rhizobiaceae > Agrobacterium > Agrobacterium sp. DKPNP3. The sequence goes on from NZ_JBQYSN010000057.1 coordinate 21,611, forward strand.
ATGAGGCCATGGCCTTTTATGGCGATGTCTTCGGCTGGACGAAGGACCATGATTTCGACATGGGCCAGATGGGCCCGTACCGCATCTTCGCAAATAACGGCAAAGCCGTTGGCGGCATCATGAAACGCATGCCGCAGGTTCCCGTCTGCCATTGGGGTTATTACTTCAACGTGGATGGCATCGATGACGCCATCACCCGCGTCAGCACGGGCGGCGGACAGGTCGTGAACGGCCCGATGGAAGTGCCCGGTAACAGCTGGATCGTCAATTGCGTCGATCCGCAGGGCGCCTATTTCTCGCTGGTGTCGCAGAAAAAATAGGCCTGTCGCTGACGAGCTGCCGGGGCAACGTCCGGCAGATCACCGCTCTCTCGACAGCCGAACATGGTCGATGAAGGCGCGCAGCTTCGGCGCTAGATTGCGACGGCTGGGGTAGTAGAGATAGAACCCCGCGAAGCTGGGCGAATAGTCTTCCAGCATGGAAACAAGCTCTCCGCGCTCCAGATAGGGCCGGAATGTCTCTTCCATGCCGAAGGTAATGCCCGCACCGGCACAGGCGAGCTTTATCATCAACTGCATGTCGTTGGTGGTGAAAGCAGGCTCCACCGCCACCGCAAATTCGCGCCCGTTTTCGGCAAATTCCCATCTGTAGGGCGCAACACCCGGACGAGGCCGCCAGCCGATACACCTGTGCTCGATCAACTCGCGCGGCTGCGTCGGTAGGTCGAAACGGTTCTGATATCCAGGAGAACAGACGGCAAGCTGCCGCTGGGGAACGGATACCGGAACGGCGATCATATCCTGTTCGATAAGCTCTCCCAGACGCACGCCGGCATCATAATGCTCGGAGACGATATCGAATTCGTCGTCCGTCACGACGATGTCGAGTTGCACTTCGGGATGGGCCTCGGCAAAGCTTGCGAGCAGAGGCCCGGATAAGAAACGTTCTGCAATGGACGAGACCGCCAGCCGAAGCTGACCGCGTACCGTTCCGCCGAGCGATGAGGCCGCCTGCGCCGCCTGCGAGATCGCGTCTATGGAAGACGAGACATCGGCATAAAGCTGCTGTCCCGCTTCCGTCAGGCTCACGCTGCGGGTGGTTCGTTGGACGAGCGCAATTCCCATCGTCTCCTCAAGCTTGCGGATGGTCTGGCTGACAGCGGAGCGGGTGACACCCAGCCTGTCCGCGACGGCGCGAAAATTCCGTTCCTCGGCAACAAGGCAGAATGTCGACACGGCATTGAGATCAATGTTCATTGGTTAGAAATTCTATCCATTGAGGTAATTATTAAGGCGGTTATCGCGACAATGCCTGAGCGCTATCTTCCTTGCAACGGTCGATTTCGAAAAAGCCGACCGTAACAGCAAGGAGAAAGCCATGACATTGAACAAAGTCGTTCTCATCACGGGTGCATCGAGCGGGATCGGTGAAGGCATTGCGCGAGAGCTGGCCGCCGCCGGCGCAAAACTGGTGCTCGGCGCGCGCCGGCTGGATCGCTTGGAGAGATTGGCGGAGGAACTGCGCCGGACGGGGGCCGACGTCGTCGTCCATCCGCTTGACGTCACCGATAGGCAGAGCGTCGATGCCTTTGCAGAGGCGGGCCGCAAGGCGTTTGGCGAGATCGATGTCATCGTCAACAATGCCGGCGTCATGCCGCTGTCGCTGATGTCGTCGCTCAAGGTCGATGAATGGGACCGCATGATCGACGTCAACATCAAGGGCGTGCTCTACGGCGTCGCGGCCGTTCTGCCCGAGATGACCGCGCGTGCCTCAGGCCATATCATCAACATCGCCTCGATCGGTGCGCTTGCGGTTTCACCAACGGCGGCCGTCTATTGCGCGACGAAATTTGCCGTGCGGGCGATTTCGGACGGGCTGCGGCAGGAAAACCGCGACCTGCGCGTCACCTGCATCCACCCCGGCGTGGTGGAAAGCGAACTCGCCCATACCATCACCGATCCGGCCGCCGCCGAACTGATGCAGAGCTACAGGGCCATCGCCCTGAAACCGGACGCCATCGGCCGCGCGGTGCGCTACGCCATCGAACAGCCTGACGATGTGGACGTCAACGAAATCGTCGTCCGCCCCACCGCTGCCTGAGGAGATTGACATGAAAGCCATTTTTCCGACCGCGCTTGCGATTGCCGTGTTCGCGGGATCTGCCGCCGCACTCGCAAATACGCAGCATATGGATGACCGGTTGAAACGCGGCGATGAGGTCGTCCGCAGCCTCAACAATGGCCAGCCGCAAGCCAATCTGGAGCGTATGCGGCAGGAGTTTCCGTTCCTGGCGCAGGCAACGGAGGGTTACGCCTTGGGAGAGGTCTGGTCGCGGCCGGGCTTGGACAACCGCACCCGCCAGCTGGCCGCCGTCGCGGTCATGGCGGCCCTTGGTGAGCGTGATCTGATGAAGGTCCATGCCGGTTATGCGCTGAATGTGGGCGCAACCGACGAGGAACTGAAGGAGATGATCTATCTCATCACCGTTCCCGCCGGTTTCCCTAAGGCCATCGCCGCATCACGCACGCTTGCGGAACTGTTCGAGGAACGCCGCGCCAATGCCGCAACGGGAGTGCAGAGACAATGAACATCGTTTCAACATCGGTAGCGCTTCTGCTCGCAACCGCTTCTGCCGAAGGGGAGACGCGCAGGACAGAAAACACCACGGACGGAAACATGACTGAAATCACGCAGGCTCAGAACCACCCTTATCTCGGCATGTGGGTCACCGGCGATGGCCACGTTCGTCAGGAGCTTTTGCCCAATGGCCGCTATGACGAAGCGCGCGGCAAACGCAAGAGCGCCTATCAGGGGCGATATGAGGTGAAGGGCAACCACATCGACTATTGGGACGACACCGGCTTTACCGCAGACGGTGAATTTGTCGATGGTGTCCTCTACCACGGCGGCATGATCTTCTATCGCGAGAAGTGACCGCACCGAAATTGGCGCCGCCCGTCTCATCAAGAGCGGGCGGCGTATTCGTTCACCGCTTCAGACTTCCCAGAATCCCGCGCACGATCGCACGCCCGACAGAGGTGGCGACCGAACGGGCTGCACTTTTCATCGCGGCTTCGATCACCGTCTCGCGCTGGTAGCCGGAACGGCGCGTGCCGCCATTGCGCGAGCCGTTCGAGTTTTGTGCGGGTTCGTCATCACCGAAGCCGGGCAGGCGCCAGCGGCCGGAGGCGGTGTCGGACTGGTTTTTGGCATTTTCCTCTTCCGCGCGCTTGGCAGCCTCGGCCTCCGCCGCCTTCTGCGCGCGGGCGGCAAGAATTTCGAAGGCCGATTCCCGATCAATATCCTTGTCATACTGGCCGGAAAGAGGGCTGAGATCGATCAGCGACTTGCGCTCCGCATCCGTGAGCGGTCCGACGCGGCCGGAAGGGGGCCGCACCAGCGTGCGCTCGACAATGGAGGGCGCCCCCTTGTCGTGCAGGGTGGAGATCAGCGCTTCACCGGTGCCGAGCGTGGTGATGGTATCTGCCGTGTTGAAGGCGGGGTTCTGGCGGAAAGTATCCGCCGCCGTGCGCACGGCCTTCTGTTCGCGCGGCGTATAGGCGCGCAGCGCGTGCTGCACGCGGTTGCCGAGCTGGGCAAGCACGGTCTCCGGCACGTCGAGCGGGTTCTGCGTGACGAAATAGACGCCAACGCCCTTGGAGCGAATAAGACGAACGACCTGTTCCACGCGTTCCACCAGCACGCGCGGCGCATCGTTGAACAGCAAATGCGCCTCGTCAAAGAAGAACACCAGACGCGGCTTTTCCGGATCGCCCACTTCAGGCAATTCCTCGAACAGTTCCGAGAGCATCCAGAGCAGGAAGGTGGCATAAAGGCGCGGGTTCATCATCAGCTTGTCAGCGGCGAGGACCGAAACCGTGCCGCGTCCATCCGCGCCCACACGCATGATGTCGGCGATTTTCAGCGCCGGTTCGCCGAAGAAATTGGCCGCCCCCTGCTGTTCGAGAACCAGCAGCCCGCGCTGCAGCGAGCCGACCGAAGCCTTGGAAATCAGACCGAACTGGTTGGAAAGCTCGGTTGCGTTTTCGCCCATATAGTTCAGCAGCGATTGCAGGTCTTTGAGATCGAGCAGCGGCAGCCCGCCCTGATCGGCGATCTTGAAGGCGATGTTGAGCACGCCTTCCTGCGCTTCCGAGGCGTCCATCAGCCGGGCGAGCAGCAGCGGCCCCATTTCGGCGATGGTGGCGCGCACGCGATGGCCTTTTTCGCCATAGAGATCCCAGAAGATGACGGGCGACTTGCCATAGGAAAAGTCGGTGAAGCCGATCTGCTCGGCGCGCTTCTGCACCCAGTCTTTCGCTTCGCCTTCCGCCGCGATGCCGGAAAGGTCACCCTTGATATCGGCGCAGAAGACCGGCACGCCGGCCTTGGAGAAGCCTTCTGCCAGAACCTGCAGCGTCACGGTCTTGCCCGTGCCCGTTGCGCCGGTGATGAGGCCGTGGCGGTTGCCGAATTTCAGTTCCAGATATTCGCCCTTGTTCAGGCTGTCATCAGGATTGCGGCTGGTGCCGATATAGAGCTGTCCGTCCTGCAACATCGACCATTTCCTCCTGCGGCTGAAACACGGCCTGCAAAATCGCAGCGGATTTTGCAAAAGTCATGTCCGAATTAAAGATCCTACGGCATGATAGGGGCACTCCGGCAGGGAGCAGCCTTTTCATAGTCAGGTTGTGACGATCTTATAAGGACAGTTTCAAGGCGCAACAACTGCTTGATGGCGATGAAGAAAAAGCGCTTGATGAAATGCCGCACCGCTCATGGCCGCTTGAATGCCGCATGAGATTGTTTTACGTTGACGTTAACGTCAGTTCGCAGAGGTTGGCGTCGTTTTTCAACAGGAGGCAAGAATGAACGAAGTCGTGGATCAGATCGCCGCAAAGGCGGGGATCGACCCTGAACTGGCTGAAAAGGCTGTTGGCATGATTCTCGGTTTTCTCCAACGCGAGGCCGCAGATGGTCCAATCGCCCGGATGATCGAAGCCATTCCCGGCGCCAGCGAGCTGGTCGCCCAGTATAATGGCGAAGGCGCTGGTGGTGGCGGCGGTCTGCTTGGCGGCCTGATGAGCGCCATCGGCGGCGGCGGCATCATGGGGCTGGGCCAGCAGCTGATGAGCCAGGGCCTCGGCATGAGCGAGATTTCCACGCTCGCGAAGGAAACGATCGCCGTTGCCCGCCAGCACGCCGGCGACGAAACCGTCGACCAGGTGATTGCCTCGGTGCCGGGCCTCAGCCAGTTCGCCTGAGCCGAACTTATTCTATCGCGGGGCGCGGCGGCTGTTCGTTGAACCGTCGCCGCGCCTCTTCTATTTCGGCATGGTGCGTTTCCGCCCATATCCAGACGCCGCAGAAGGCGCTGCCCAGCGTGCGGCCGAGGGTCGTCAAAGCATAATCCACATGCGGCGGAATGACCGGGTGAACGGTGCGGCGCACCAGCCCGTCGCTTTCCATTTGTCTTAGCGTTTTCGTCAGCATCTTCTGGCTGATATTGCCAACCAGTTTGCCGATCTGCGTAAAGCGTAGCGTGCCATGCTCCTCCAGCACTTCGAGAATGAGCATCGTCCATTTGTCCGCCACCTTGGCGATAATATCCTGAACCAGCGCCTCGATGACCGGATCGGTATCCGTGGGTGGCGGGGACTTGCGTTTGCTTTCGATAGCCGCATCTGCCGCATGCCGCTTCATCAGACACTCTCCTTTCGGTAAGTATAAATCTTTCGGGTGCCTACTTTCGATTGGAGAGCATCATAGCTAACTTCGTTTCACCCAACAAGCGAAGGATGTTCCCATGAAAATCTCTGGCAATACCGTTCTCATCACCGGCGGCGGCTCCGGCATCGGCCGGGCGCTCGCGGAAGCCTTTCACAAGGCCGGCAACAGGGTCATCATTTCCGGCCGTCGCAAGGCCGCGCTCGACGAGGTGACGGCCGCCAATCCCGGCATGGCCTCGATGGTGATGGACGCGACGGACGCCGCAGGCATCCGCGCGTTTGCCGAAGCTCTGGTAAATGCCCATCCGACCCTGAATGCCGTCATCAACAATGCCGGCATCATGCGGCCGGAAGACATCGCCGCAGCACCTGATTATCTGGAGACGGCCGAAGAAACCGTCGCCACCAATCTCCTCGCACCCATCCGCCTGACAGCGGCGCTTTTGCCGCATTTCCTTAAACAGCCTGCTGCAACGGTGCTGACGGTCTCCTCAGGTCTGGCCTTTGTGCCCATGGTGTTGACCCCCACCTACAGCGCCACCAAATCCGCCATCCATGCCTATTCGGTCGCGCTGCGCGAGCAGTTGAAGGAGACGCCGGTAGAGGTCATCGAGATCGTGCCGCCTTACGTGCAGACGACGCTGATGGGTGAGGGGCAGGCCAATGATGAAAGAGCCATGCCGCTCGACGCCTTCATTTCCGAGGTCATGGATATCCTCGAAAATCGCCCGGACGAGAAGGAAGTGGTGGTGGAACGCTGCAAGCCGCTGCGGTTTGCCGCGCAGAACGGCAATTTCGATCAGGTCTTCGCCATGATCAACCACATGCATCCGTAAACGGTAACAACTGTCGTATGGCAGCATCCTGTGATAGCGTCGCGCTCTTTCCCGCGGAGCGCGCGCTTTCATGGCCCAAGGCCGGTTCCTGATGCCGAAAACGATACTGCCCGGCGTTGCCGCCGTTGTGGCGGATAGCGACCGTTCCTTTCCGCGCCATATGCATGATCAATTCGGTATCGGTCTCATCCATCGCGGCGCACAGAAATCCCTCTCCGGCCGCGGGGTGGTGGAAGCGGGCGCCGGCCAGGTCATCACCGTCAACCCGGGCGAGGTGCACGACGGTATCCCGCTCGGAGAGGGCGGCCGCGCCTGGCGGATGCTTTATCTCGACATCGATATCGTTCAAGGTGCCATTGCCGATCTCAGCGGGAAGGACAGCGGCACCTTCGAATTCGTCCATCCCGTGGAGCCGAGACCTCTGGCCCAGCGCTTCAACGCTGTCTTTTCAGCCGTGACGGCGAATGAGCGGCCGGGCGAAACTCTCCTTTCCGAGGAGACGCTGCTGATGCTGCTGGGGGATGCCATGGAGAAGGCTGCCAATCCACCTGTCTTGGCCGTGCCTGCGATCATCAGGCGCGCGCAAAACCGCATCGATGACGAGCCTTCCCGACCGTTCCGCCTTGCCGATCTGGCTGAGGAAGCCGGCATGAGCCAGTTCCGCTTCCTGCGCGCTTTCGCCAGGGCGACGGGGCTGACGCCGCACAGCTATCTTCTCCAGCGCCGCGTGCATCTGGCGCGACATGCGCTGGCCAGGGGCACCCCGCCCGCCGAGGCGGCCTTCGTCGCCGGTTTTGCCGACCAAAGCCATCTGAACCGCGTTTTCGTGCGCCAGTTCGGGGTGACGCCGGCGGTCTACCGGGCGGCGACGGCTGGTTGATCTTTGCTCTCTTCCGTCATGCCGGACGAGATTCGGCATCCAGCCATCGCACGTCTGCGGCGTGAAAGGAGTCTTTCGTGGTCAAGGACTGGACCACGCTGGACCCCGGCTCGGGTGACGGTGTGCGGATGTGGCGCTGCAATTTCATCCAAGACACCCACCCCGCGCACCATCATGCTCCCGTCCTCCACCCAAGAGGACAGCCCAAGAGGACAGACCCGCACCATGACACCTGAATTCCTCATCACATCCTTCATCGTCGCCGCATCTCCCGGAACCGGCGTGGTCTACACGCTGGCGGCCGGCCTTTCGCAGGGGGCAAAGGCGAGCGTTGTTGCGGCCCTAGGCTGCACGCTCGGCATCGTGCCGCATCTGCTGGCCGCCATCACCGGCCTTGCCGCCATCCTGCACACCAGCGCGCTCGCCTTCGGCATCGTGAAATATCTCGGTGTCGCCTATCTCCTCTACATGGCATGGAACACGCTACGCGAGGATGGTGCGCTGAAGATCGACGATGCCAAAGCGCCGCAGAAAGCCACCCGCGTCATCGGCGAGGCGATCCTTATCAATCTGCTGAACCCGAAACTGTCGATCTTCTTTTTCGCTTTCCTGCCGCAGTTTATCGCGCCGGATGAGATTTTGCCGACATGGCGCATGGCCGAACTCGGGCTGGTCTTCATGGCCCTGACGCTTCTTGTCTTTACGCTTTACGGCTGCTTTGCCGCCTCGATCCGGCGGCAGGTGGTGTCACGTCCTTCGGTCCTCGCCTGGCTGAGGCGCAGCTTCGCCGCCGCTTTCGTGGCGCTGGGGGCGAAGCTGGCCCTGACCGAGCGATAAGACGGGACCCATAGCCCCGTTGCCTCAGTCGTCCCAGTCGGGCGCGAGATGGCCCGGATTGACGATGCGGCCATCCGGCTTGGCAAGCGCGTGGATCGCCTGCATTTCCTCTTCCGTCAGCGCAAAATCGAAGATGTCGAAGTTCTCCTTCAGGCGGCTTTCGGTCGCCGTCTTGGAAAGCGCCACGATATCCGGCTGCTGCACCGCCCAGCGCAGGGCCACCTGCGCGGCGGTCTTGCCGTGCTTCGCGCCAATGTCCTTGAGAACAGGATCGTTCGGCACCTTGCCATCGGCCATCAGATAATAGGCCGTCACCGACATTCCGTGTTTGCGTGCGGCCGCGATCACCTTCGTCTGGTCTAGATAGGGGTGATATTCGATCTGGTTGGTGGCAAGCGGCGTGTCGGACAGTTTCACCGCCTCTTCGGTCAGCGCCACGTTGAAGTTGGAAATGCCGATATTGCGCGCCTTGCCGGCCTTGCGCACCGCGTTCAGCGCGCCCATGCGTTCGGCAAGCGGAACATCGCTTTTTGGCCAGTGCAGCAGCAAAAGGTCGACATAGTCGGTCTTCAGTTTCGCAAGGCTTTCATCGACGGAAGCGAGAAAATCATCGTGGCGATAGCGGTCCACCCAGACCTTGGTGGTCAGGAATATATCATGCCGGGAAATGCCGGACTGGGCGATGACCTCTCCGACAGCGCCTTCGTTCTTGTAGATCTGGGCCGTATCGACATGGCGGAAGCCGAGCTTCAGCGCTTCCGGCAGAATGCGCCTGACATCGTCTTCCGGAATGCGGAAGGTGCCGAAACCAAGTGCGGGAATATCAGCACCATTCGCGTTGACGTGATACATGGAATGTCTCTCCTGTCATTGACTTGATGGACCGGCAGGAAAGCCGGCGGTGGGGCGTTCCGTTACTAACTGGTGTCAGTGCCATCGGTTTCAAGGTTTTGCATTCGCGGCTCATGGCATCCATTGCGGGTAGCCCTTTCCGGCGTTACCAGTCTGGCGCTGGAATGCCGTCAGCGGACCCGGCAGACCTAACGGAGAAACATCACGTGTCACGCTCACAGCGGCTCCTTGATCTCTTGCAGATCCTGCGGTCTCACCGCATGCCGGTCAGCGGCACCTTTCTTGCCGCCCGGACCGGCGTCAGCCTGCGCACGCTGTACCGTGACATCGCGACGTTGCAGGCGCAGGGGGCCGATATCGAGGGCGAAGCCGGGGTGGGTTATGTGTTGCGTCCGGGTTTCCTGTTGCCGCCGCTGATGTTTTCCCAGCAGGAGATCGAAGCGCTGGTGCTCGGCTCCCGCTGGGTGGCGGGTCGCGCCGATGCGGGATTGGCGGAGGCCGCCCGGGCGGCGCTGGTCAAGATCGGCGCTGTGCTTCCCGATACCCTGCGCGAGGAACT
>NZ_JBQYSN010000058.1:0-31150 GCF_052686535.1 Agrobacterium sp. DKPNP3
GCGGTCAACGATGTCAGCTTTGACATTAAGGCCGGGCAGATCGTCGGCCTGATCGGTCCGAACGGCGCCGGCAAGAGCACGACTTTCAATCTCATCACCGGAATCCTCGACCTTTCGGGCGGTGACGTCACCTATCAGGGACAGACGCTTTCGGGCCTCAATCCGCGGCTCATCGCCAAACGCGGCATCGCGAGAACCTTTCAGCACGCCAAGGTCCTTCCGACCATGTCAGTCCTCGAAAACGTCGCTCTCGGCGCGCATCTGCGCGGCAATGCCGGCGTCTTCCGAAGCTTCTTGCGATTGGAGCGACAACAGGAGCAAGCTCTGCTTGCGGAAGCCGCGCATCAGCTCGATCGCGTCGGTCTCGGTGCCCATCGCGACCGCCCCGCCGGCGACCTCGCTCTCGGGCAGATCCGAATTCTGGAAATCGCCCGCGCGCTCTGCCTCAACCCAACCCTGCTGCTACTCGACGAACCGGCGGCCGGTCTGCGCCACGGGGAAAAGCAGGAGCTCGCGACGCTGCTGAAAAAACTGCGCGCCGAGGGCGTTAGCGTCCTGCTTGTCGAACATGACATGGGTTTCGTCATGGGGCTGGTCGACCACATCGTCGTGCTCGATTTCGGTACCCTGATCGCCGAAGGCAAGCCGGCTGAAATCCGGCAACATCCGGCCGTGATCGCGGCTTATCTTGGGGGGGCAGCGTGAGCGGACATCTACTCGACATCAAAGACATCCACGTTGCCTATGGCCGGGCGGAAGTGGTGCACGGCATCTCGCTATCCATGACATCGGGCAGCATCGTCACGGTCATCGGGGCGAACGGAGCGGGGAAAACCACGCTGCTCAACGCCATCATGGGTGTCGTGCCTTCGCGCGGGACCATTCTTTACGACGGCGCGCCGGTGCCCGAGACGATCGAGGGCCGCGTTGCCGCCGGCCTCTGCCTGGTGCCGGAAAGGCGAGAATTATTCGGCTCGATGACGGTTGAGGACAATGTCGAACTTGGCGGTTTCCTGCGTTCCCGTCAGGAGCGCGACGAGACACGCGATGCTGTTTACACACTCTTCCCGCGCCTTCGCGAACGCCGCAAGCAGCTCGCCGGAACACTGTCCGGCGGCGAAAGGCAGATGCTGGCGCTCGCGCGGGCGTTGATGAGCCGGCCGAGACTGCTGCTTCTCGATGAGCCGAGCCTTGGACTTGCACCGCTGATTGTCGCCGAAATCCTGCGTATCGTCGCCGACCTGCGTCAAACCGGTGTCTCCATCCTGTTGGTCGAGCAGAATGCCCGCGCCGCGCTCGAAATTGCCGACGAAGCTTATCTCGTCGAACTTGGTGAAGTGCGCCGCTCAGGCCCAGCTTCCGAACTCGCCGTCGATCCCGCTCTGATGGCGAGTTATCTCGGGCCGGGCGAACACGCCATCCAGTGACATCCGCGACCGCTTCGTGCTGACGCTCGGCCCCGTGGAAACGGGGCGTGGCTCCGCGTGGGCGCCGCTATGACAGCAGTCCAACCGCAACTCCATCTTCCAGGAGGCTTTAGATGAATTACGTCCTGACGCTGCGCTGCCCCAACAGAAGCGGAATTGTCGCTGCGGTCTCGGGCCGCATCGCACAGCATGGCGGCGATATTTATGAAGCTCAACAATTCGACGACCATGAAACGGGCATGTTTTTCATGCGTGTCGCCTTCTCCATGGCCGGCGACGAGGCAGGCTTTCGCAATGGACTTGCCGCGGAGATCGATCGCTTCGCTCTCGACGCCACGCTGCGTCGAGCAGGTGCGCCGCGCAAGCTGCTGCTGCTCGTTTCCCGCTTCGACCACTGCCTCGGCGATCTTCTCTATCGCCACCGCATCGGCGAATTGAATGCCGAGATCGTCGGCATCGTCGGCAACCACCCCCGCGAGGCCCTGAACCTCACGCTGATGGGCGGGATAAAGTATCATCACCTGCCGGTGACAAAAGACAACAAGGCCGAACAGGAAACAAGCATCAAGGACATCATCGAAGAAACGGGCACCGACCTCGTCGTTCTTGCCCGCTACATGCAGATCCTGTCGGACAACTTCTCCGAATACTTATCCGGGCGCTGCATCAACATTCATCACTCCTTCCTGCCTGGTTTCAAAGGCGCAAAGCCCTATCACCAAGCCCATGAGAGGGGCGTCAAAATGATCGGTGCAACGGCCCATTACGTCACCCGCGATCTCGATGAAGGGCCGATCATCTGCCAGGACGTCGAGCCGGTCAGCCACGCCGATACGCCGGATGAGCTGGTCCGTAAGGGACGCGACATCGAGCGACGCGTGCTGGCCCGGGCGGTCTCATGGCACCTTGAGGACCGGGTGCTTCTCAACAAGAACAAGACGGTCGTTTTCGCGCGATAGCACAGCTCGATCTACACCCTGACCTGAAACGCGGAACAAATGGGACGCGTCGGGGCCTCGCCTGGGAACGACTTCTGGAGCTTTGGTTACCTCCAATTTGCGAAATGTAAATCCGAGCGAAGCTTAACCAGATTTTAGGGGATTGCGGAACACATATGGAACATATAGTGTTCGTTCTGTATTTGTTTCGCGACTCCAGCGACGATTCTCAAGGGTGTTTTCCTCATGCTCACGCGCAAACAGCAGGAATTGCTTCTCTTCATTCATGAGCGAATGAAAGAGTCCGGCGTGCCGCCCTCCTTCGATGAAATGAAGGATGCACTCGATCTCGCTTCCAAATCCGGCATCCACCGGCTGATCACGGCGCTCGAAGAGCGCGGGTTTATTCGCCGGCTACCCAACAGGGCGCGAGCGCTCGAAGTCATCAAGCTTCCGGAGGCTTATACGCCGGGCGCAAGGCCGCAGCGCGGCTTCTCACCGAGCGTTATCGAAGGCAGTCTCGGCAAACCGAAAACGCCGGAGCCGCCCCCTGCTCCCAAGGCACCCGCAAATGACATTGCAGGTGCGGCGACCGTACCTGTCATGGGCCGGATCGCTGCCGGTGTGCCGATCTCGGCCATTCAGAACAATACACATGACGTGGCCGTTCCAGTGGACATGCTAGGCTCAGGTGAACATTACGCGCTTGAGGTCAAGGGCGATTCGATGATCGAGGCCGGCATCTTCGATGGCGATACGGTCATCATCCGCAATGGCAATACGGCCAATCCGGGCGATATCGTTGTGGCGCTGGTGGACGATGAAGAGGCGACGCTGAAGCGGTTCCGCCGCAAGGGCGCGTCCATCGCGCTGGAGGCTGCAAACCCGGCCTACGAGACCCGCATTTTTGGGCCTGATCGGGTGAAAATTCAGGGCAAGCTGGTGGGGCTTATCCGGCGCTATCATTGATGCCGCCGCCGGTCCGGATAAAAGCGGATCGATTGGCAAGACATATCTAGCCTTCAAGATGAATGGCGCGTCATTCCGGTGGATTGATGCGCTTTTTTTTCTTTTGAAGCGATGAAGGTGCTTTTGAAAGGGTCAAGGCACGAATTCGGCATGATGTCGTTCACCCATCAACGGGCTTTATGAGTGCGATGGATTCTTTGCGATATTCGCCGCAACGTCGCTGGTATAAAACTGCGACACAGTCAGGAGACACGCCATGTACGATCTTTATATCGCAAACAAGAACTACTCCTCCTGGTCGCTGCGGCCATGGGTGTTGATGCGCACGCTCGGTATTGCCTTTGAAGAGAAACTCGTTCCCTTTGGCGAAGGCGTCTCATTTTCCACCTTTTCTCCCACCGGCAAGGTCCCCTGCCTCGTCGATGAGGGTGTGACGGTCTGGGAATCGCTGTCGATCGCGGAATATCTCGCCGAGCGTCATCAAGGGGTCTGGGCAAGCGACAAGCAGGCCAGAGCCTGGTCGCGTTCGGCGGCAAGCGAAATGCATGCGGGATTTTCGTCGCTGCGCAATCTCTACCCCATGTCGGTCGGCATTCGTGTCACGCCAAACGGCGGTGATGCCGGGCTGGCAGCTGATATCAAGCGTATCGATGTTTTATGGAGCGAAGGCCTTTCGACCTTCGGTGGTCCTTATCTCGCCGGCCAGAAGTTCACGGCAGTGGATGCCTTCTTCTGCCCCGTGGCATTCCGTTTCCAGACTTACGGTGCGGATCTATCCCCCGCAGCAAAGGCCTATTGCGATCGCCTGCTCGCCCTGCCCGCCATGCGCGAATGGTATGAGGCAGGCCTGAAAGAAATGTGGCGGGACCCGGCGCATGAAGCCGAAATCGCCAGCATCGGTCAGTTGACTGCGGATCTGCGCGCGAAGGCTTGAGACGCTTTGCCGGCGGCAATCATTGCGACGCCGCCAGCAGACGCGTGATCGTTTCCGGTAGCTCATGCTCGTAGCGACCAGATTTCCAATCGTAATATCGATGTTCGCTCCACGGCCGGTTCATGCCTGCGGTCGAAGCGCGCAGTTTCTCGACGACGCCCGGCTGATTGGCTGACGCGAAGTTGATCTCCACTGAACCAATGCGGCGCAAGATGCCGCGATTGAGAAGCAGCGCGCCTGAGCGGCAGTGTGAAAACGAGGTTCTTTGGGAAACAATGACGACGTCGGCGATGTCACATGCCTTTCCAGCCAGACGCCCTTCCTCCAGCACGATGATCCATTCGCCGCTCTGTGCCTGCGCCACGCACCAGCGACCCGGCTTGCAGGTGAAAACGCCCGGCGTTCCCGCTTTCAGCGCAACCGCCATCTCGCGTGCGGCGGCTCTCAACTCCTCCTGCGACAGCTTTGCTTTATTGGTAAACGTCTCTGGCCGGTCCCGCTGCAGAATAACCGGCGCCTGCGGTGTCTTAGCAAGCAGCAGCGCCCTCTGCCACTGGTCATAAATAAAGCCATGGGGTCGGGTTCTCGTGGTGTAAACCTTCTCATCGGCAAGAAGCGCCACCAGCGAGCCATCTTCATGAACGAGGAGATCCGGCAGATCGCGTTGAAATGTCGTTGCCGAGAGCCCGAAGGCAAGCAGCAGAGGCGGGATGCCCAAGAGCGCCAGGCGGGTGCGCAACAGGGTGAGCAGCAGAAAGCCGGCCGAGGCGATACCGATGAACCAGCCATGCGGGCGTCCGGTCGCTGCGCTTCCGCCCCAGGACGCAACTTCGTCCGCGACCTCGATGACCATCGCCATGCCATAGCCCATCACCTTCAGAAATGGCGCGTCGAGCCCGAACGGCATCAGCAGCATGGCGATCAGACCGAAGGGCATCACAATCAGCGACATCAGCGGCGTCGCGGCAAGATTGGCGAAAAGTCCATAGGTGGTGACACGTTGGAAATGTTCGGCGGAATAGATTGCCGTCGAAAGCCCGCCAATCAGGGACGTCGTGATGACGCCCCCCATCACAGCGCCTGCCATCTGCGCGACCGTGATCCAGCTGGGCTTTCTTCCCATATAAAGACGCTCGCGAACACTACGCCGGCGGCTCCAGGCGGCGTAGGCGGAAACAAGCGCGATTGTCGCGGCAAAAGACATCTGAAAGCTTGGCCCCATCACTTCGGAGGGCGAGAGCGCGAGAACAATGAGAGCGGAAAGCGCGACATTTCTGAGGCTGAGCGACGGCTGGTCAAACAGCACCGCGACCAACATGATCGACATCATCAGCCAGGCCCGTTCAGCGGAAACCGCGAAGCCGGAGATCAGATAGTAGCATAGCGTCATCACGAGCGCTGCGAAGGCGGATATCTTCTTGACTGGCCGTCGCTGGGCAAAGGCCGGAAACAGGCTGAATCCCATCCTCATGCCGACAAAGAAGATGCCTGACGCCAGGGCCATGTTGAGCCCGGATATGGCGACGATATGGGCAAGCCCCGACACCCGCAACGCCTCCATTGTCTCCGGCGATATGGCCTGTCGCTCATCGGTGACGATGGAGGCGGCGAAGGCACCCGCGTCGCCTCCGATCGTCGTGCGAATGCGCTCGGCGATGGCGGCGCGCAGGCGATAGAGCCACATGTCGGCCATCTCCAGCCAACCCTCGGCCCCAAGGTTCGCCATCGCCAACGGCTGGGGCGGCTGGTAAAAGAAGCCTGTCGCTCCAATACCGCGGAAATAGGATGAAAAGGCGAAATCGTTCAATCCCGGCAGAGCCGGTCCGGACGGCGGAGAAAGCCGCGCCTTGCCGCGAATGATCGCGCCTATCGGCATGGGTTCGCCGCTACCACGCGCGAGAAGCGACACCCTCCCCGGCGAACGCGTAAGTGATGGTGCTTCAGTGGAGTGGAGCTCGACGAGATATCGCCAGTCACCCCGCGCATCCACCTCACGCCGGACGACCTTCCCGGCAACCGTCGTGGTCACCGGCGTGTCCAGAAGGACAGTCGCGGCGCGGCGGGTTTCCAGTTCCGCAAAAAGCATGCCGAGCAACATCAGCGCGACAACGCTGCAAACCCTTGACCCGGCATCAAGGCGATATCTGGTTAGCAGCGCCAAGGGGGCCGCGACCAAAATCGCGACGATCAAAAGCGGCAAGGAAGGCGTGGCCCCAAAAGAAAACCACAAGATTGCGCCGCAGCCGATGAAGACCGGTACAAAGAGGAAATCGTGACCGAATGCGCGTTCTTCAGTCAGCCATGCGGCAAGTTTTTGAGAAACGGAAATGTTCTGCGCCGCCACATCAACCAAGGCCGGCACAACAGCGGTCGGCGCGGCGCCTGAGCGCCGCAGCGGCGCCAGGATATCCACCGTGCCGGGGGTATCTCCCTGCAGCGTTTTGACATATCCGAAATGCTCTTTTTCACCTTGACCAAGCATTTTGGCCGCGCCCCCGCCGCACTGAAGACAGGTTTGCAGATGGACTGCCGGTATTGCAATGCTTTCCTTTAACTCTGCGTTGACCGAGATTGAATTGCTGCCAATCACAAGGCCAAAAGCAAGGCGTTCACCTTTGCCGCAATGCACAATTTGACCTTTGGATAGCTTGGCATCTGCGACAGGATCATATAGCTAATCGGTAGACGCTTAACCGCGGGGCGCATCCAAACGCCCCCACCCGCATGTTTTCGGAGGATCAGTATGACGGAAAAAAGCGCTACAGTGACACTTGGCGACAAACAGGTCGAACTCCCTGTCAGGGAAGGCACGATCGGGCCGAGCGTCGTCGATATCGCCACGCTGTATAAGAACACCGGCTCCTTCACTTACGACCCGGGTTTCACGTCGACAGCCTCCTGCGAATCCAAGATCACCTATATCGATGGTGACGAGGGCGTGCTGCTGCATCGCGGCTTCCCGATCGAGCAGCTGGCCGAACAGGGCGACTTCCTGGAAACCTGCTATCTGCTGCTGTACGGCGAACTGCCGACGGCTGCGCAGAAGAAGGACTTCGACACCCGCGTCACGCGCCACACCATGGTGCACGAGCAGATGAGCCGCTTCTTCACCGGCTACCGTCGCGATGCGCATCCGATGGCCGTCATGTGCGGCACGGTCGGCGCTCTCTCGGCTTTCTACCACGACTCGACCGACATCACCGATCCGCACCAGCGCATGGTCGCTTCCCTGCGCATGATCGCAAAGATGCCGACGATCGCCGCCATGGCCTACAAGTATCATATCGGCCAGCCCTTCGTTTACCCGAAGAACGATCTCGATTACGCCTCCAACTTCCTGCACATGTGCTTTGCCGTACCGTGCGAGGACTACAAGGTCGATCCGGTTCTGGCACGCGCCATGGACCGCATTTTCATCCTGCATGCCGATCACGAGCAGAACGCCTCCACCTCCACGGTGCGTCTTGCCGGTTCTTCGGGCGCCAACCCGTTCGCCTGTATCGCGGCTGGCATCGCCTGCCTCTGGGGCCCGGCTCACGGCGGCGCCAATGAAGCGGCGCTCAACATGCTCAACGAAATCGGCACGGTTGACCGTATTCCGGAATATATCGCCCGCGCCAAGGACAAGAACGACCCGTTCCGCCTGATGGGCTTTGGCCACCGCGTCTACAAGAACTACGACCCGCGCGCCAAGATCATGCAGAAGACGATGTATGAGGTGCTGGAAGCTACCGGCAACTCCGACGATCCGATCATGCAGGTCGCGCTGGAACTGGAAAAGATTGCCCTTTCCGACCCTTACTTCGTCGAGAAGAAGCTTTACCCGAATGTCGACTTCTATTCCGGCATCACGCTGAAGGCGCTCGGCTTCCCCACGACCATGTTTACCGTTCTCTTCGCCCTTGCCCGCACCGTTGGCTGGATCGCGCAGTGGAACGAAATGATCGAAGATCCGCAGCAGCGTATCGGTCGTCCGCGCCAGCTCTACACGGGCGCCGGCAAGCGCGATTACGTTCCGGTTTCCAAGCGCTAAGCAGCGAAACCAACCAACAGCAAAGGCCGGCAGGTTTTCACCGCCGGCCTTTTTCTTGTTCGTCCTGATGGTTCTCAGTGGCGGGCGGCGACACCGAGAAACTGCTTGAGTTCAGGGGTCGCGGGATTGGAGAACACCTCTTCCGGCGGGCCGATTTCATGGACCCTGCCCTCGTGCATGAAGACGACGCGGGAGCAGACGTCACGCGCAAATTTCATTTCATGCGTTACCATCAACAACGTCATGCCTTCACTGGCCAGTTCACGCACCACCGCCAGCACCTCCGAGACCAACTCGGGATCGAGTGCCGAGGTGATCTCGTCGCATAGCAGGGCGATCGGCTGCATGGCGAGCGCGCGGGCAATGGCGACGCGCTGCTGCTGACCGCCTGATAGTTCATCGGGATAGGCATCGAATTTATGAGCCAGACCCACCCGCTCAAGCATCTTGCGGGCAACGGCTTCCGCTTCCGGTTTGGGTGTCTTCTTCACTACGGTCTGAGACAGGATGACGTTGCCGCCGACGGTCTGGTGCGGAAAGAGATTGAACTGCTGGAAGATCATGCCGACCTTCAGCCGCAGGGCTTTCAGATGCAGATCATCATCGAGAAGCTGCGCGCCGGCGACCGATATGGAGCCGGCCGAAATCGTCTCCAGCCCGTTGATGCAGCGAAGCAGGGTCGACTTTCCAGAACCGCTCTTGCCGATGATGGCGATGACTTCACCCGGTTCCACATCGAGATTGATGCCCTTCAGAACCTCGTTGCTACCATAGCTTTTACGGACTTCAGTGATTTCGATGAGCGACATTGAGCTTCCTTTCCAGGATCTGGCTGCTCTTCGACAGAGGCCAGCACAGCGCGAAATAGATGAGGGCGACGAGGCCATAAACGGTGAAGGGCTGGAAGGTGGCGTTGGTGACCACGGTGCCCGCCTTGGACAGTTCGACAAAACCGATGATCGAGGTCACGGCCGTTCCCTTGATGACCTGCACGAAGAAACCCACGGTTGGCGGAATGGCGACCCGCATGGCCTGGGGCAGGATGACATAACGCATCTGTTGCAGACGCCCCATGGCTAGGCTTGCCGAGGCCTCCCACTGTCCTTTGGCAACGGATTCGACGCAGCCGCGCCAGATTTCCGTGAGGAAGGCCGCCGCCCACAGGATCAGAGTGAGGCCTGCCGCGAGCCAGGCGGGCACATCGATGCCGAACAGGCCGAGGCCAAAAAAGGCGATGAACAGCTGCATCAGAAGCGGCGTGCCCTGAAAAAGCTCGACATAATAACGAGCGAAGGCCCGCATCGATTTTTTTCGGGAAATGCGCATGAAGAGCAGAAGGAGCGCCACCAGACCACCGCCGACGAAGGAGACGAGCGAGAGAAGCACGGTCCAGCGCGTGGCGAGGAGCAGATTTCTGAGAATATCCCAGGTGGAGAATTCGATCATCGGACACTCCTGCGCGGAAAGATGACGTTGCCGCCGATGACCAGCACCTGCCGGAGAAGAATGGCGAGCACGAGATAGATGACGGTGGAAACCATGTAGGCTTCAAACGCGCGGAAGGTACGCGACTGGATGAAGTTGGCCGCGAAGGTCAGGTCCTCGGCAGCGATCTGCGAGACGACCGACGATCCGAGCATGACAATCACCACCTGCGAGGAAAGCGCCGGCCAGATGCGTTGCAACGACGGCACCAGCACCACATGCCGGAAGGTTTCGAAACGGGTCATGGCAAGGCTCGCGCCGGCCTCGAACTGGCCCTTGGGCGTCGCCTGAATGCCCGCGCGTATGATCTCGCAGCTATAGGCGCCAAGATTGACCACCATGGCGATATTGGCCGCGCTCAGCTCCGACAATTGCAGACCAAGCGATGGCAGGCCGAAAAAGATGAAGAACAATTGTATGAGAAACGGCGTATTGCGAATGAGCTCCACATAGGTCGCGACCGGCGGCCGCAGCCATTTTGGCCCGAGCGCACGCACCCAGGCGCAGAATATGCCAAGAGCGATGCCAAGAACGCCGCCGACGGCGATCAATTCCAGCGTGACGCCGATACCCTTGGCGATCTGCGGATAATAGTCGAGGAGCCATCCAAAATCGAACGTGTATTTCACCCGATGTATCCTTTCGGGGAAGACAAGGCGTGCGCCAGGCAGAATCGACCCGACCGGCGCAGCTTTGTCACGGTTGGTCAGAGATCCTTCGGAAGATCGGTTTTCAGCCACTTCTGGGCGATGGTGTTCAGCGACCCATCGGTCTTTGCGGTGGCGATGATGCTGTTCACCTTTTCAAGAAGGGCCGGCTGTTCCTTGTTGAGGCCGATAAAGCAGGGCGAATTCTTGATCAGGAACTTCAGTTCGGGCCGCTTCGGCGGGTTCTTTGCGAGAATGGCGGCGGCGACGACGTTGCCGGTGGCGACTGCTTCAACCTGCCCGGCGAGAAAAGCGGAAATCGTGCCGTTATTGTCTTCGTAGCGCTTGATGGTCGTATCGGCGGGTGCAATCTTGGTCAGTTCCAGATCCTCGACAGCGCCGCGGGTGACACCGACGGTCTTGCCGGCCAAATCTTCCGCCTTGGTAACGGCGACAGAGTCCGGCGCAAAGACGCCATTATAAAAGGGCGCATAGGCGGTGGAGAAGTCGATGACCTTTTCACGGTCCGGGTTCTTGCCGAGGCTCGAGATGACGAGATCGACCTTGTTGGTCTGCAGATAGGGAACGCGGTTGGCGCTGGTGACCGGCACGAGTTCGACCTTTACGCCGAGCTTCTCGCCGATCAGATTGGCAACGTCGATATCGTAACCCTGGGGCGCCATGTCCGTGCCGACGCTGCCGAAGGGCGGAAAGTCCTGCGGGACGGCGACACGGATCGTGCCGCGGGAGGTGATGTCACTGAGTGCATCGGCAAAGGCTACGGGCCCAAAACCGATCGTTGCGGAGATCGCGGCAATGGCTAGCAATGAACGTCTTGAAAACATGCGAGGTTACTCCTTGGGGCTTGGGGAAAGCGGTTGCAGTGAAAGGGAATTGCGCAGCTCGTAGAGCGGGTCCGGCCTGCGGGTGAGATCTAGACCTGTTTCAACTTCATCGAGATGGCGGATGGCGAGTTCGGCGGCGGCATGAAAATCAGCTGCCTCCAGCGCCTCGAAAATGCGGCAGTGCCCGTCATGCGATTGCTGCGCATGGAAATCGGACTGGTAGAGCATGGAGATGAGAATGGTCCTGGCCGTGAGGTCACGCAGCACGTCGATGATGATCTCATTGCCCGCGATTTCCGCAATGCGAATGTGGAAATCGCCCATCAGGCAGGTCAGGCGCTGGCGATCGCCCTTGGCGATCGCTGCTTTCTCCTCATCCAGATGATCGGCGAGGATTTTGAGACCTTCGCCGCTGATGCCCGAAAGATTGCGTAACAGGCCATATTCGATGACCCGCCGCGCTTCATAGACTTTGATGGATTCTTCGGCAGAAGGCTCCACGACAAACCAGCCACGGCGCGGGCTGACAGTGACGATGCCGCGCGTTTCCAGCCGCATCATCGCCTCACGGATACGGGTGCGCGAGACGCTGAAGAGGCTGGCGAGCTGGTTCTCGCTGAGGCGGGTGCCCGGACGGATGCGCGCCGAAAGAATGCCCGAGATGATGGCGTCTTCTACCGCGCTCTGGGCGCTTTCGGATGTATGGCTATCTTGCATACAAGATTGAATGCAAGAGGTGTGCCAGACCTGGATCTAACGGTTTTTAGACTTGACGGAACGCTCGACTGCTGCGCCCGTGATCAGATGCGCCACGGCGGTATCCACATCTGCCTTGATCGTTAGCATTGTAGCAATATCTAATTCTCGCTGGCGGAAATTCGCTCCTGAATGAATCAGGCTTGGCGGCCGGTCTTGCTCTTCAAAACATCAAGAACGATGCGCGCGCCGGTTTCTCCCGGTGGGACCTCGGTGTGCAAACGCTGTTGTACCAGCGCATAACCTTCAAGCATCGCCTGCCGTTCGATTGTATTTGATGACAGACGTTCGGCCCAGCGCAGCATGGACCCAGCCCTGACGACCTCGTTGAAATACTCAGGCACGATGGCGTAGTCAGCAATCAGATTCGGCAGGGCGCCCGTCCAGGTCTTCACCCGCTTGCTCAGCATGGTGAAAATCCAGTCTGTCTTGTAGACCGAAATGGTTGGCACCCCCGCAAGCGCCAATTCCAGGATAACCGTGCCTGACGCGGCGATGGCCGCATCGGCTTCAGCAAAGGCATTCCATTTAAATGCGGAGTCGACGCCGATCTGCGGCCTGATATCCTCTGGCCATGTCGCCGCCATATCGCGGATGCGCTGTTCCTGGCGCGGCACGGTCGGCAGCAGGAAACGCGCCGGGCCATTGCGTTCCACAAAGGCTTTCGCCGCCTCCAGAAACGGCTCCATCAGCCGCGTCGTCTCCGTAGACCGAGATCCCGGGAGGAGAAGAATGGTCTTCGGCTGGCCCGCCTCCGGAAGAGCGCGCCCCGCCCGCTTCTGACGCACCGCCAGGACATCGGGATCGACGCTCAGGCGATGGCCGACAAAGGTGGTTGGCGGGCCGCCAAGACGTCGCATCGCCTCCGGCTCGAAGGGCAGCAGCGCGAGCACATGATCCACATAAGACAGCATCGCCGTGGCGCGATATTCCTTCCATGCCCAGACGCTGGGGCAGACGTAATTCACCACCGGAAGATCGGCCAGCTGCTTGCGCACCTTCTTGGCAACGCGGTGCGTGAAATCCGGGCTGTCAATGATCAGCAGCATATCCGGTTTCGCGGCGGCAATCGCCGCGGCGGCCTGGTTGATACGGGCGATCAGCTTCGGCAGCTTTTTCAGAACCTGGGTGAAACCCATGATGGAAAGCTCGGAGTAGTCGAACAGGGAAACCAGGCCCTGAGCCTCCAGAGCCTCACCGCCAACCCCGACCAGCTCGACAGGCCCGTTATATTGCATCTTGAGCGCCCGGATAAGATCGGCACCCAGGAGATCGCCAGACACCTCGCCGGCAACGACTGCCACTTTCAACACTGCCGTCATCCGATCAGGCCTTCCCCATCATGTCTCCGCCGAGTGACGTATCGATACCGCAGACGAATATGCCTGCCTCGTCGGCTGCTTTCAACATCGCTTCGCGATCCAGCACGAGCGCGCGTCCGGCCTCGACGGCGATCCCGGCCAATCCGGCTTTTCGTGCATTTTCCACCGTCTCGATGCCGATGGTGGGAAGATCGGCGCGCACATCCTGCTGCGGTTTGCAGAGTTTTACGAGCACGCCTCTGCGGCGTGGGGATATACGGCCTTCGGCGCGCAGGTCCGCAACGCGCGCCAGCATGGCATCGGTGCCCTCAACGCCTTCGAGTGCAACAATGCGGCCACCAACGGAGACCGCACCCTGCCCCACATCGAGCTTGCCGAGCGCAAGTGCCGCCTCAGCGGCCTTACGAATATCCCGCAGATCATCCCCGGTTGGCTCCTGCGCCGCCAAAGGACCCAAGGAGGCCAAAAGGCCCGGTGCGATCTCATGGGCGCCGATGACGTCTGCACCGAGCGTACCGATGATCTTGATGACCATCTGCAGGACGGCATCGTCACCGCCGGATAGAAGCGTTTTTACGATCGACGGCAATTTCAGCAGAATACCGACCGTCGGCCGGATTTCCCGCCATTCGGGACGCCGGGCAACGCCGCCCGACAGCACCACGCGGTCGACCCGATTTTCTTTCAGCAGGCGGCCAAGTCCCGCGACATCGCCGACGCTGATCACGGCATTATCGAAGCCACTCCAGTCGAAACGGGAATCGTCGCGCAGGCGGACGATGAAGGGATTTTCCCCCATCTCACGGGCGGCAGCTGCCACATAAAGCGGCAACTGGCCGCTGCCTGCCACGATGGCAAGACGCCCGCCATCTGTCACGGCTCACTTGCCCCGGTTGGGCGACGAAATCGCGCGATCGGTGCCTGCGCCAATGAAATCGATGACTTCAAGCGCCTGCGGGCAATCCAGATAGTCGTTACGGTCAATGGCTGCCGCATTGGCGCGGATGGGGCCATCCGCTTCGAAAATGGCCTTGTAAACGCGCCGGACCTTATGGATGTCGGCGCGCTCGATGCCGGCGCGTGTCATGCCGACGACGTTGAGGCCACCAAGAATCCCCGGATTCCCGTTCAGCATGCCATAGGGAATCACGTCGTAATTGACAGCGGAGAGCCCGCCGATGAAGGCCTGCCGGCCGATACGCGTGAACTGGTGCACGGCGCAACCACCGCCCAGAATCGCGCGATCTTCGATTGTGACATGTCCCGCCAGCATGACATTGTTGGACAGGATGATGTGGCTGCCCAGGCGGCAATCATGCGCCACATGCGAATTGGCGAGGAACAGGTTGTCGTCACCGATGATGGTCTTGCTGCTGCCGTCGGAGCTTCCGGCGTTCATCGTCACGCCTTCGCGCATGATGCACCGCTCGCCAATCTCCAGCGTCGTCTCAGAACCATCATGACGAACCGCCTGCGGCGTTCCGCCAATAACCGCCATAGGATGAATGACCGAATCGCGGCCAATCACCGTCAGACCGGACACCACGGCATGGTTGTGCAGCCTCACACCGTCATGCAGCGTCACCTTCGGACCGACATAGGCAAGCGGGCCGATGACAACGCTTTCACCGATCACCGCGCCGTCCTCAACGATCGCGCTCGAGTGAATCCTGGCCGAAGCCGCAATCGTGCTCATTGCTGGTCCTCGGGGATCATCATGGCGCCCACATCGGCCTCCGCAACCAGCGCGCCGTCCACCTTTGCCTCACAATGGAATTTAAATACATTGCCGCGCTGACGCTGCTTGGTGACATGAATTTCGAGGCGATCGCCGGGAACCACTGGCTTGCGGAAACGCGCGTTGTCGATCGTCATGAAGTAGACCAGATAGCCGCCCTCGCCCTGGCTGCGGGCGCAAATGGCGCCGGCCGTCTGGGCCATGGCTTCGACGATCAAAACGCCCGGCATGATCGGACGGTCCGGGAAGTGACCGGTAAAATGCGGTTCATTGACCGTGACGTTCTTGATGCCGATTGCCGAATTGTTGCCGTCGATTTCGATGATCTTGTCGATCAGCAGAAATGGGTAACGATGCGGCAGAAGCTTCATGACTTCCAGAATGTCAGCCGCGCCAAGCGTCGTCTTCGTTTCTTCAGTCATTGTTTTTCTCTCCTGTTTTTTTATCACGCCCTTCAGCGCGGGCCAGAATCTCGGCCATGTCGCGCAGGAAATATTTCATCGGCCGCGCCGGCGTTCCGCCGTAACGCGCGCCTGCCGGCACATCGGCCACAACACCGCTCATCGCGGCGATCTGCGCGCCATCGCCAATGGTGATATGGCCGTTGATGCCGGCCGCGCCACCAATCATCACACCGTCGCCGATGCGGGTGCTGCCTGCAATGCCGACCTTGCTGACGATGCCACAATGGCGGCCAATGCGCACATTATGACCGACCTGAACCTGATTATCGATCTTGGTGCCTTCACCGATCACCGTATCATCCATGGTGCCGCGATCTATCGTGGTGTTGGCGCCAATCTCGACATTGTCCTGAATGATGACACGGCCAACCTGCACGATCTTCAGCATGCCCCGCGGACCGGGAGCGTAACCAAACCCATCCTGACCGATACGGGCCCCATTGTGGATAATCACATTGTTGCCGAGGAGCGCCGCAAGCACGCTGGCGCCACCGGCGATGGTGCAATCGCGGCCAATCTGCACATCCTGTCCAATGATCACTCCGGGGCCGATGCGCGTGCCCGCGCCGATATGGGCACCCGCTCCGATGACGGCAAGTGCCTCGACGATGACGCCTTCTTCCAATTGTGCGGATGGATCGACATGCGCGGCATGGGAAATTTCGGCTTCCATGCGCGCGACTGGTCCCGGACGCATCGCCGAAGGATGCAGCAGAGCGCCCACCTGCGCAAACAGCGTGTGCGGATTTTTTGATATCAGCGCGGGGATATTGGACGGAAGCATATCGACAAGCGCTGCGTCACAAATGACGGCGCCCGCTTCGCAGGTCTGTAATTCATCGCGATTCTTGCGCGACAGTATATAGCAGAGCTGATCGGGCTTTGCCCGATAGACGGGCGAAACCGCTCGGATCATCCGTTCACCTGCCGCCTCATCAGACAGTTCCGCCCCAAAACGGTCTGCGATGTCTTTCAATCGCAGTCCCTCGTGGGGCGGAAAAAATGCGTTGTATTCCATCAGCCGGAAACTCCAGAACGTTCAAACTTGCAGTTCTGGACTGCCGATATCAGAAAGTGTTGGACATGCCAAACCGGAAACGCTGTTCCTCGTCGTAGTCTTCCTTGGCGAAAGGAACGGCGTAATCGACGCGGATCGGACCGAAAGGCGACGCCCACATCACACCGATACCGGCAGATGCGCGGATGGAGTTGTCGTCCTTGACGGTCTGCGATGTGGAGACCTTGTTGCCATACATCGTGCCAGCATCGACGAAGCCGGCGAGACGCAGGCCGAAGTCTTCCGGAACGCCAGGCATTGGCGCCGTCACTTCAGCAGAAGCCGCAAAGTAGGTCGTGCCGCCGATGGAGTCATAACCGATACGCGGACCGATACCATCGTTCTTGAAGCCGCGAACCTGACGACCGCCGAACTTGAATTGATCGAAGACCAGAAGATTGTCATTCGTCGGCATGACATGACCAGCCTGACCGGTGAGCGATCCGATGATGTCATACTCGTCGGACAGCGTGTGGTAGTACCGCGCCTTGGCATAGATCTTGTAGTATTCGGAGTCACCACCGAGACCTGCAAATTCGTTCGTCAACGCAGCCTGCCAGCCTTCGCGCGGCATGTTGCGGTCATCGAGCGTGTTGTAGTTCAAGGTGTTCGAAATGATCGACTGGGTCCAGTCGCCACCGCGGATCAGAGCCTGATAAGGTTCTGCGAGATTGGCGTTGTTCTGCCAGTCGCCCTTACCGTCATAATTGATCTGCTTGTAGGTGTATTTGAACGTCGTCGACAGATCTTCCGTGATCGGAGCGGTGACGCGCAGTGCAAAGCCCTGTTCGTCGTAGTTATAGAAGTCTTCGCTCTTGCTCTGGTTCTTGAAGAGGTCGAAGCCGGCAGCCAGACGATAGCCGAGGAAATAGGGCTCCGTGAAGGACAGCGAGTACGTACGCGCATCGTCTTCACCGGCACCAGCGGCGACGCGGATATACTGACCGCGACCGAGGAAGTTCTTTTCTTCGACCGATGCTTCGAGCAGCACGCCATCGTTCTGCGAGTAGCCCGCACCGATACCGAACGAACCCGTCGACTGATCTTCAACGTCAACCACGATCACGACGCGGTCAGGCGCGCTGCCGCCGGCGGTCGAAATATTGACCTTCGAGAAGTAACCCAGCGCTTCGAGGCGACGCTTTGCAGCGGTAATGACCGTCTGGTTGAACGCATCGCCTTCGGAAATATCGAATTCGCGACGGATGACATAGTCACGCGTGCGAGTGTTACCGCGGATTTCGATACGCTCGACGTAGGCGCGCTCGCCCTGATCGACGATATAGGTCACGCCAATGGTGTTGCCAGACATGTCGCGGTCGCCGCGCGGCGTAACACGGGCGAAAGGATAACCTTCACCGGCAACGCGCTTGGAAATCGCTTCCATGCTCTGCTGAACTTCCTTGGCGCTGTAGCTTCCACCCTGACGGGTTTCAACAAGACCCTGAAGCTCGGAACCATCGACGCCCGGAACGGTCGATTCGACCGCGACGTTGCCGAAGTTGTACTTCTTGCCTTCGTCAACCGTGATGGAGATGGTGTATTCGTTCTTGGCCTCGTCCAGGACCGCCTCGGAAGAGACGACGCGGAAGTCGGCATAACCGTGGTTATAGTAGAACTGGCGCAGCGCCTCTTCATCGGCGCGCAGCTTGTCCTCGTTGTAGACGTCCTTACGCGTCAGGAACGACAACATGTTGGACTTCTTGGTATTGATCACGGCGGCGAGACGACCATCGCTATAGGCATTGTTGCCAATGAAATCGATGCGGCCGATCTTCGTGCGCTCACCTTCGTTGATGACGAAAGCAATGTTTACACGGCCCTGACCGACAGACACGGTCTGCGTGGTGATTTCGACATCGCTACGACCGATGGCAGCATAGGCGTCCTTGATGCGGGCGATGTCAGCCGTCACGATGGCCTGATTGAACGGGCCCATCGGCTGGGTCTGCACGACGCCGGCGAGCTTGTCGTCCTTGATCTTGCGGTTGCCGTTGAACACCACCTGGTTGACAAGCTGGTTCTCGTTGACCGTCACGACCAGCGTGCTGCCGGAAACGCGCATGGCGACATTCGAGAAGTAACCGGTGGCGTAAAGACGCTTCACCGACTCATCGATGTCCGAATTGGAAAAGTTCTTGCCTGGCGCAATGGTGATGTTGGAACGAACCGAATCCGCACCAGACCTTTCGGCCCCGCGAACGTCAATTCTGCTGATGACGGCTGCCTGTGCAACGCCAGCAGAGGCAAGCACACCAAGGCCCGCAACCGAAGAAACACCGGCAGACAGAGCAACCGCCGACACAGCGTTCAAAAATCTTGAACCAGCCTTCATTTCAATTCTTACCCTTTTACGTTGTCCCTCAGCGGGCGGAACCCGACTCCGGCCATGTGCGTCGTTTTACCTGCTTTTCCCCTACAAGCAAGCGTGAACGTTAAATTCTGTTTACTTCGTGCTCCAGAGTGGCTCATTCGCCACTTTGGCATAAAAACAAGGTAAACAACCGACTAACAAAACCGTTAAAACACAATCCTCAGCCAATCAAGCTGCTGATATCATTCCATGTTGCAAAAACCATAAGGCCCAAAATCATCATCATTCCGATACGGAACGCCACTTCCTGCGCGCCGGCGCCGAGCGGCCGGCCTCTAATTGCCTCGATGGCGTAGAACACGAGATGGCCGCCGTCCAGAACCGGGACGGGCATCAAATTCAGGAGACCGATCGATACCGAAAGAACCGCGGCGAGCTGGATAACGGCGGAAATTCCGAGTGTCGCCATCTGTCCGGATGCCTGCGCCACCCGCACGGGACCGCCCAGCTGATCGGCATTCATGCGGCCGGTGACGAGGTTTCCGATATAGTTGAACGTGCCGGTGATGACATGGCCTGTTTCACGCACACCCTCGGCGAGCGCCTGGACCGGCGAATATTCGATGTGGCGGAAATTGCCGCTGGTCTGGTCGGTGACGATGCCGATGATGCCCATTTCGAGCTTGTTACCGAACTGGTCGGTCGTCTCGGTGCGGGTCGGAACCATCGGCAGCGTCAGTTCCTCGCCTGCCCTCTCCACAGTCACCGTAATCGGCGTGCCGGGACGAATGCCGACATAACGGCGAACATCCTCGAATGTCAGTACCTTCTCGCCATCGATGGCGATCAGACGGTCACCCGCCTTGACGCCGGCAACCGCCGCCGCACTGTTTTCACGAACTTCCGCAACGACCGGATCCGCAATCATCCGACCATAGATGCCGAAGAGCACTGCAAAAATGAGAATCGCGAGGATGAAATTCGCGATCGGGCCTGCAGCGACCGTCGCTGCCCTTTTCCACAGCTTTGCGCCGGAAAGCGTTTGCGCCCTCTCCTCCAGCGACATGTGGGAAAGACCGGAACTGTCAGGCTTGCTCGCGGCATCCTCATCGCCAAAAAATTTGACGTAGCCGCCAAGCGGAATCGCGGAAATCTTCCAGCGCGTCCCGCGCTTGTCGGTAAATCCGACCAGTTCCGGGCCAAAACCGACCGAGAATGCGGTGGAGCGGATGCCACACCACCGACCGACAAGATAATGGCCCATCTCATGAACAAAAACGAGCAGGGACAGGACCAGGATGAAAGGCACGATATAGCCGGTCAGAAAACCAGTCGCCGCCATTACTGTGTTCATGACAATCTGCCCTTTATATCGTGACCTTTTGCGCCGCCTTAGAAGCCCGGTAACAGCCCGCCGCTCGATCCGGGCACGTCGCCGGTTGCCGCCGCATGCACGAAAGCTATGAGGAATACCGTAAAGCAGGCGAAAACAAGACCGTCAACACGGTCCATGAAGCCGCCATGACCAGGAATGAGATGGCTTGAATCCTTGACCTGAAACCGTCGTTTCACGAAGGATTCGAAGAGATCGCCAATCTGGCTGAAGATCGAAAGGATCAGCGCCAGTCCCAGCACCAGCAGGCTGATGCGACCATGATAGGCCATGGAGACCAATGCACCGCCGATGATGGCCGCAATCGCCCCGCCGATCGCGCCCGACCATGTCTTACCCGGAGAGATGGCAGGCGCGAGTTTTGGCCCGCCGATGGCGCGACCAACGAAATAAGCAAGAATGTCCGTCGACCAGACAACCGCAAAGATGAACAGGATGGACACGAGGCCCGTCAGTTCGTCACCGCGAATGGCTGCGAGCGATATGCCGCTCAGGCCCGCGTAAAATATGCCGCCCACCAGCCACCAGTTCCGGCCGCGCAGCACCGGAAACAACGCCGCTGTCAGCGTGAAGCCGGATAAGAGCGGCAGGTCCAGCGAAGCTTCACCGAAAATCGTATTGCCGGCAATGACAGCGACAGAAAACCAGCCCCAGGCATTGCCGGTGGGGTTGCTCTCCGACATCCGGGTAATCGTCGACCACTCGTAATAGATGAGAATCGCGAGAAGACCAGCAACGATGCGGAACAGGATGCCGCCATACCACGTCGCGGCCAGGATGACCGCGGCCATGACGATCGCGGAAACGATCCGGAGCCTGAGTTCACGGCTCATCAGGCACCTGCCACGGCAACCTGCTCGGTGAGTGCACCGAAACGGCGGTCACGCGTTGCATATTGCTCAATTGCAGAGAAGAATCGCTGGCGGTCGAAGTCGGGCCAATATTCCGGCACGAAGAGGAATTCCGAATAGGCTGCCTGCCAGAGGAGGAAGTTGGACAGACGCTCTTCGCCACTGGTGCGGATAATCAGATCCGGATCGGGAATCCCCGATGTGTCGAGCCGGGACGAAATCATTTCCGGCGTGATGGAGGCGGCGTCGAGCCTGCCTGCGGCAACATCAAGCGCGATTGACACCGTTGCGCGAGCGATCTCGTCACGGCTGCCATAGTTGAAGGCGATCACCAGCGTCAGCTTGGTATTTTCGGCCGTCATCTGCTCCGCCTCTTCCAGAAGCGCGCGGATATCGTTCTTCAGCCCCTGCCGGTCACCGATGATCCGCACGCGCACATTCTCGCGGTGCAGCTCGGCAAGGTCGCGCCGGATGAAGGCCTTCAGCAGCCCCATCAGATCACTGACTTCGGATTCCGGCCTGCGCCAGTTTTCCGAAGAGAAGGCAAACAGGGTGAGATAACGTATGCCGCAATCACCGGCCGCGCGCACGGTCTCGCGCACGGCCTCCACACCGCGGCGATGCCCCATCACGCGCGGAAGACCGCGCTGCTTTGCCCAGCGGCCATTGCCATCCATTATGATGGCGACGTGCTCGGGTATGGAGGAACGTGTCGTCGTCGGCATATCGATCCAGTAATAGGGCGGCGCGGAATTCAAACGGAAAAAGCAGACGTCTATCGCAAGCGATATCAGACCTGCATGATTTCCTTTTCCTTCTCGGCAAGCAAGCGGTCAATTTCCGAAATCGTGTCGTCGGTCATTTTCTGCACTTTTTCCGACTGGCCACGGCTTTCGTCCTGACCGATGTCACCATCCTTTTCGGCTTTTTTCAGACCGTCCATGCCATCACGACGCACATGGCGAATAGCGACCTTCGACTTTTCGGCGTAGTCGTGAGCGACCTTGACGAGGGATTTGCGGCGCTCTTCGTTGAGTTCAGGCAGCGGAATACGGAGGTTCTGGCCGTCAACGATGGGGTTGAGGCCGAGGTTGGATTCGCGGATGGCGCGGTCCACGGCATTGACCATCGACTTGTCCCAGATATTGACGCCGAGCATGCGCGGCTCGGGAACGGTGATGTTGGCCACCTGGTTGAGCGGCACGCGCGAGCCGTAGGCATCAACGGTGACCGGGTCCAGAATATTGGCCGACGCGCGGCCGGTGCGCAGCGACGCGATATCGCTCTTGAATGCATTGATGGCGCCATCCATACGGCGCTTGATATCGTTGAGGTCAACACCACTCATCTTGATACTCCATCTTGTCGGCCAGCGGCCGTATTCGCCCTTAAGGGCGGCATCGTTTTGGATTACTTGTCGTGCACGATGGTCTTGCGGCCGTCGCCGGTCAATATCTGTGCAAAACCGCCCTTCTCATGGATCGAGAAAACAATGATCGGGATGTGGTTTTCGCGGGCAAGCGCCACCGCGGCGATATCCATGACAGCGAGCCCTTTGCCGAGCACTTCGCTATGGGTCAGCTCGTCGAAACGGGTCGCTGTCGGGTCCTTCTTCGGATCGGCGGAATAGATGCCATCCACCTGGGTGCCCTTGAAGATCGCCTCGGCGCCCATTTCGGCCGCGCGCAGGGCAGCAGCAGAATCGGTGGTGAAGAACGGGTTCCCCGTGCCGCCGGCAAAGATCACCACGCGGCCCTGGGCCAGGTGATGGAGGGCAGCACGTTGGGAGAAACTCTCACAGATCTCAGGCATGGCGATTGCCGAGAGAACCACGGTATCGATGCTCAGCTTTCGCAGCGAGGTTGCAAGCGCCAGTGCATTGATCACGGTTGCCAGCATGCCCATATGGTCGCCGGTGACGCGGTCGCCCCCCTTGGATGCCACGGCAACGCCGCGGAAAATATTACCGCCGCCGACGACCACGCCGACTTCAACGCCCATCGCCCTCGCCTCAGCGATATCGGAGGCAATACGGTCGGCCACCGCCACATCGATACCGAAACCCTGATCACCCATGAGGGCTTCGCCGGAAGCCTTGAGAAGAACGCGTTTGTAGATCGGCTTGGAAGACATCATGACTCCTCGGAAATGTAACCGAAACGCGGATACACGAAGGGCACCGCGTTGTCACGCGATGCCCTCCCGTTTTCCCAAGATTGGGTAAATATAATCAGCCCTTGGCGACTGCGGCGACTTCAGCTGCGAAATCGCTTTCTTCCTTCTCGACGCCTTCGCCGAGCAGCAGGCGAACCATGCCGGTGACTTCGATGGAAGCGCCAGCTTCCTTCTCGGCTTCCTTGACGGCAGCGCCGACCGTCAGGTCGGGGTTGATGACGAAAGCCTGCGACAGGAGGGCGACTTCTTCGAAGAACTTGCGCATGCGGCCATCAACCATCTTTTCGATGATGGCTTCCGGCTTGCCGGATTCGCGGGCCTGTTCGATGAAGACGTTACGCTCGCGCTCTGCAACGGCGGCGTCGACTTCTTCAGCGCGGATGGCAAGCGGGTTGGTCGCAGCGATGTGCATGGCAACCTGGCGGCCGATGGAGTTGAGAACTGCCTTGTCGCCTTCCGATTTCAGTGCAACGAGAACGCCGAGCTTGCCGATGCCGTCGCCGGCAGCGTTGTGGATATAGGTCGCAACAACACCGTGCGGCACTTCAAGCGCAGCGGAACGACGCAGCGTCATGTTCTCGCCGATCGTCGCGATCGCGTCCTTGATGCTGTCGGAAACGGACTTGCCGGTTGCCGGATAGGTGGCCGCGGAAACGGCGTCGACCGTGCCATCGGTGGAGAGAGCCACCTGGGCGATGCCGCGGATGAGGTCCTGGAAAGCGTCGTTACGGGCAACGAAGTCGGTTTCCGAGTTCAACTCGACAACGACAGCCTTATGACCCATGGTGGCAACGCCGACCAGACCTTCGGCAGCCGTGCGGCCGGACTTCTTGTCGGCCTTTGCGATGCCCTTGGCGCGCAGCCAGTCGATCGCCGCTTCCATGTCGCCATTGGTTTCAGCAAGAGCCTTCTTGCAGTCCATCATGCCTGCGCCAGACTTTTCGCGCAGTTCCTTCACCATTGCGGCTGTGATTTCGGTCATTGTGTGCCTCTTATCGGTTCGATCGGTCAGCCGGCGGATTTTGCCGTGCCGAAGTTCTGGGTGATGACTGTACCCGGCCGCACACCCTTCGAAACCCTGAGGTTCCGGCAAGGGGCATGCGCATTCCCAAGTGCTGCGGCGTCGCCAAACATCGAAATGATGGGTGCCGCTCTAGTGTGACAGCGTTATGAAGACTGCCTGCCGTCCCAACCACCTCGAACGCCTGCGGTTTCCAAAAACCACGGCGGAGCGGTTAGAAACGAACAAGGCCGTCAACCCATTGAAGGTCTTTGACGGCCTTGTCATATCCTGGTCGAGGAGACGGCGAAACGGATCGCCGCCAGACAGGGCCTAAATCAGGCGCCAGCCTCGTCTTCGAGAGCGGGCTCGATCGGAGCTTCTTCAGAAGCGCCGATGTCGCGGCCGGAAGCGCCCTGCTGACGGGCAATGCCGTCGATGGCAGCGCGGGCGATCAGGTCGCAGTAAAGCGAGATGGCGCGCGACGCGTCGTCGTTACCCGGGATCGGGTAGTCGATGAGGTCCGGATCGCAGTTGCTGTCGATGATAGCAACGACCGGGATGCCAAGACGCTTGGCTTCTTCGATCGCGATCTTTTCCTTGTTGGTGTCGATGATGAACATCAGGTCCGGAACGCCGCCCATATCGCGGATACCGCCGAGAGCCTTTTCAAGCTTTTCGCGCTCGCGCTCAAGGTTCAGGCGTTCCTTCTTGGAGTAGCCGGAGCCTTCCGAGTTCAGGATCTCGTCAACCTTGCGCAGACGCTGGATCGAGTTCGAAATGGTCTTCCAGTTGGTCATCATGCCGCCGAGCCAGCGGGAGTTGACGTAGTACTGGGCCGAACGCTTTGCGCTGTCGGCGATGATTTCCGACGCCTGGCGCTTGGTGCCAACGAACAGAACGCGGCCGCCACGGGCAACGGTGTCGGACACGACCTGAAGGGCGCGCGACAGCATCGGAACGGTCTGAGCCAGGTCGATGATGTGGATGTTGTTACGGTCGCCGAAGATGTACGGCTTCATCTTCGGGTTCCAGCGGTGCGTCTGGTGGCCGAAGTGAACACCAGCTTCCAGAAGCTGGCGCATAGAAAAATCGGGCAATGCCATGCCTTGTTACTCCTTTTCCGGTTTAACCCCCGCGAAGCGAACAGCACCGACTTTCATCGATACCACCGGGCGGAACGAACCGGATTTCTCCCGGAACATCCCAAGCTTCGCGTGTGGAATGGTGAGCCGCATACAGTCGCCCGCGTTAAAATGCAAGCGATTATGCGAAAAAACCGCGCAAATGGCCCTGTTTCAGCGCACGGGCTTGTTTTCGCAGGTTTCGGGCTTGAGAATATCAAGCTTCGCTAGCTTTCCGGTCAGAACAAAATCACCGTAATCCATCGTCAGATCGCGGGTGATTCCGTTTTCGTAGAGCTTGAACGACATGCGATAGATCGGCAAAGCGTCCGTACCCGTCTTGTCGTTGTAATAGGCGATCGTAACAGGCCAGTAGGCTGTCTTGGCAAATTCGCCTGCCTTGCCGGCGTCCACGTCGCCATCCTTCGGCATCTGCGACTTGCCGACCAGCGTCGACGTGATCAGGCTTTCATCGCCATCGTCAGACCCATCGAAAATGCGCGATTCGAAGATGCGTTTTCCCTGACGGGCATTTTCGATGACCTGGAACATGTGCTGCGTCGGAAACTCGCTGGCGACGAGATTGACCTGTCGCGCATCCGGACGTTTCAGATCGACCTTCACGCCATCCTTATCGTCGGTCGCGGCACCCTGCACTTCCTTGTCCAGCTTGTCGTCGGTGTAGGACTTGGTCTCGAAGGTGAATTTTTTCGCCGCGAGGTCCTCGAAGGTTTTGGTCTGCTGGTCGGTCATGCGCACGGCATCGCCGGTGTTTATCTGCGTGACGAAACGGAAATCCGTCTTGTAACCCTGGCAGGCCGAACCCGTGAACTCATACACCATGCGGCCTGTCATGCCTTCGATGCCGGAGCGATCGGACGCGTCCTTCAATTCCAGATCATAGACGGCGCGATGGGCAATGAGATCCGGAACTGCGACGGGCAAGGCGCTGGCGGCGTTCGACAGGCCGGTCATCAGCCCTGTTGCGGCAACGAAACCAAGCGTCCTGACAAACATGCAATATCTCCTGTTGGACTCGCCGCTCATATTGTACAAGCAACCGCCCGGCTTTTGGATCAACATCTTCTGAATGCCGGATTCTTGAAGGATTTACAACAAAACCGGAGACGAAAATGTCCGAAGTCATCGAAGGCCGCCTCAAGGAACTTGGCTTTACGCTTCCCGTCGCCGCAGCACCAGCTGCAAACTACGTTCCATTCACCATCAGCGGCAATCTGCTTTACGTATCGGGTCAACTGCCGATGGAATCGGGCAAGATTGCGGTGACGGGCCTCGTTGGTCGCGATGTCGACGTTCCAGCCGCCCAGCGCGCAGCCGAACTTTGCGCCGTCAACATTCTCGCACAGGTCAAGGCCGCATTGAATGGCGATCTTTCAAAAGTACGCCGCGTCATCAAGCTGAACGGCTTTGTCGCCTCAGTGCCTGAGTTCGTCGAGCAGCATCTCGTCATCAACGGTGCGTCCAACCTCATCGCCAATGTTCTGGGCGAAGCCGGTAAACATGCCCGCGCCGCCGTCGGCATGGCCGCCCTGCCCTTCAATGCCTCGGTCGAAATCGACGCCATTGTGGAAATCGACGTATGACGCTGAAACTTTCCTGGCTGACGGCCCAGCCCGTTGCCCATCGCGGTTACCACGATCTCAACAAGGCAGTCTGGGAAAATACGCTTTCCGCCTTCTCCCGCGCCGTCGATGCCGGTTTTGCGATCGAATGCGACGTTCAGCTGGCGGCCGACAGTGTGCCGGTGGTTTTCCACGACCACGACCTGGAAAGACTGACGGGAATCAAGGGCGATGTGCGTGAACGCACCTCGGCGGAACTGGCAATGCTCTCCGTCGGCCAAACCAGGGATCGCGTTCCGAGCCTCAAGCAGCTTTTGGCTCTGGTGGCTGGCAAGGTGCCGCTGGTTATTGAACTGAAAGGCCGTGAAGGCGAAGGCGTCGATGACGGCTTTGCCGAAGCGGTGCTGGAAGACCTCGAGGGCTATAACGGCCATGTGGCGCTGATGAGCTTCGATCACCATCTGCTCAAGGACCTGAAGGCAGCGGGCTCGCCCTGGCCGCTCGGGCTGACGGCAGAAGGCGACAAGCCGGAGGACTTCTTCCAACATGACGACGCCATGCAGCTGGGGCTCGATTTCATCTCCTATCATTGGGGTCACCTGCCCAACAGCTTCATCGAAGCGCAAAGAAAACTCGGGCTTCCGGTCATTACCTGGACGGTCAGGGATGAAAATGCGCGCGAGACGACCTATAAATATGCGGACCAGATGACATTCGAGGGTTTCGACCCAAGAGAGAGACCGTCCGCCACGGCATGACAGAAGATTACTCCATCCGCATTGCGCAATCCTTCGAGGATATCGATCCGGAAAGCTGGAAACGGCTTTCCGGAACGTCGCGCAACGCATCAGGAAATGCCTACAACCCCTTCATATCGCATGAATTCCTGTCTTCCATGGAAGACTCCGGTTCGGCCACCGCCAAGACCGGCTGGCTAGGACACCATCTGCTGCTGGAAAACGCGGCAGGGGCCCTCATCGGCGCCGTTCCTGCCTATCTTAAAAACCACAGCAAGGGCGAATACGTCTTCGATCACGGCTGGGCGGATGCCTTCGAGCGCGCTGGCGGGCATTATTATCCCAAACTGCAATGCTCGGTGCCCTTCACGCCTGCGACGGGCCCACGCCTGCTGGTCGCCACTGGCCAAGATGCCAGACGATTCAAACCGCTCCTCGCTTCCGGTCTCGCGCAAGTGACTGACAAGATCGGCGTCTCTTCGGCGCACGTCACCTTTCTGGAAGAGGATGACCTCTCGGCACTTTTGCCCAGCGATTTTCTGCACCGCACCGACCAGCAATTCCATTTCATCAATGACGGTTATCGCGACCACAATGACTTCCTCGAAGCGCTATCATCACGCAAGCGCAAGGGGCTCAAGAAGGAGCGCCGGGCCGCGCTGGAAAACGGGATCGAGATCGATTGGCTGACAGGTTCTGACCTGACGGAGGAGATCTGGGACCAATTTTTTGCCTTCTACATGGATACCGGCAGCCGCAAATGGGGCAGGCCTTATCTGACGCGGAAGTTTTATTCGCTGATCGGCGAGCGCATGGCTGATGATGTGTTGCTTGTCATGGCGAAACGCGAGGGGCGTTACATCGCCGGTGCGATCAATTTCATCGGGTCGGACGCGCTCTACGGTCGGCATTGGGGCTGCATCGAGGACCACCCCTTCTTGCATTTCGAGGTCTGTTACCATCAGGCCATCGATTTTGCGCTCGCGAAGGGATTGAAACGGGTAGAGGCCGGCGCCCAGGGCGAACACAAGCTGGCGCGCGGTTATGTACCTGTCACCACCCACTCGGCGCATTTCATCGCCCATCCGGGCCTGCGTCGCGCCATTGCCGATTATCTTCAGCGCGAGCGCGAAGAGGTCGAGCACATCAACGATTATCTCGATGAGCACACGCCCTTCCGCAAGGGCGAAAGACAGGAACCGGACACTTAGTCCGACATCAGGAGGGACCAGAATGGCGGCCAGCGCTTACGACGACAACAATATCTTCGCAAAAATCCTACGTGGCGAGATTCCGAGCCATAAGCTTTACGAGGACGAGCATACCCTGGCCTTCATGGATGTGATGCCACAGGCTCCCGGACACCTCCTCGTTATACCCAAGGTCGGCTCCCGCAACCTGCTCGACGCCGACCCCGACGTGCTCGCAAGAACCATTCCCGTCGTGCAGAAACTCGCCGTCGCGGCGATGGAAGCCTTTGATGCAGATGGTGTCTTTGTCGCTCAGTTCAACGAACCGGCGGCTGGCCAGACTGTGTTCCACCTGCATTTCCATGTCATCCCGCGCAAGGAAGGCGAGCCACTGAAGCCGCATTCCGGCGTGATGGCCGATGGGGAGGTGCTGAAGGCCCATGCGGAGAAGATAAAGGCGGCGCTTGCTTTGTGACGGGTGATGCGACGCCTCAGTTCTTTCACGGCGCAGACGCGCCGTGGCCGGATGTCGGATTTAGTCCGGCATGACGAGAGAGGTGTTTTTCCTCATTCCACAGGACGATAGGCATTTCGCTCCGGCCAGGGCCAGCCTTCAAGCACCGTCATATCCGGCCGGAATATTTCCACCTTTAGCGGATAACAGGCCGCCGTGTCGCTTGAATGCGTGGCGCTGCAGTCGCCGCCGGGACACGCGGAAAGCGCGCCGATGAGGTCGATTTCCGCGAAGAACTCGAGATAGTCACCCGGACGTACCGGGCTCGCTTTCATGAAATACTGGTGGGTATCACGGGTGAAACCGGTGCACATGAAGACATTCAACACGTCATGAACATGCGGCTCCGCCTGCCGGAAGGAAAGGCCTTTGGCGGAAGCAAGCGCGTTCGTCAGGTTCGAATGGCAGCAATGGTGATAATCGCCCCCGCTCAACAACTTGTTGGTATAGGGATCGCAGCGGGTGCCGATCACGTCATGCACACCGCCGCCATCCTCGTCGAAGCCATACCATGACAGCGTATCGTGGGTGATGGTCGCCATTGGCCGTAACGACGGCAGGTTGCTCCACAGCCGGTTGCCAACGGAAACATGGGTGGCATGCAGCGCGCGGGTCTTGCCGCTGAAAAAACGCTCATTGAGATCATTCGCATTCCACAGGTTCAAATCACCGACCTGCGGGCCTTCGACGCTGACGATACGAAAAAAATGCCCTCTCGGGACAGTAAAGGTGCGGCCGTCACGCGGCGGCACGATGACTTCATCCACCTTCTCCATGCCCTGCTTTGCCTGCGCAAGACGCGCAAGGTCAGGCACCTCAAGCGTGCCGTTGGGATAGACGACAACGGGACGGACGGCCCGGCGCGTGGCGGCGTCGGCGGGTTCGGCAGGCAGGGTGGTCATGAAATCCTCTAAGCGATGAAAAGTTGGACACGAAATTGCGTCAGGAACAGCGGCATGACAAGACGGGTTTTTCTTGCGCTCAGGCCAAGTCTGGCTTAGCCTCGGCCGTTATGAAGCTGCCGCCGATTTCCACCCTCCGCGCTTTCGAAGCCGCGGCCAGAAGAACGAGTTTTTCTCTGGCCGGCCAGGAGCTTGGCATGACGGCCACTGCTGTCAGCCAGCATGTGCGCAATCTGGAGGCCTGGCTTGGCGTGGCGCTGTTTGAGCGGCATGCCAGGGGCGTGAGACTTACGCAGGCCGGTCAGGAGTTCGGCGCGATGGTTTCCTCAAACCTCGGGCAGATCGCTTCCGGCGCAGAACGCATACGCGACCGTCGCGATCACATCACGGTCCGTCTCGCCAGCCTGCCTTCAGTCATTGCGCATTTTCTAACGCCGCGGCTCCCGCGTTTCCGGGCGATGCATCCAGATATTCAGGTGTCCATCAGCTATCTCGGCGCAAGGCAGACCGTGCCGGCCGATCTTACCATCGAGCATGGCGTGTCCGCCGGGCCGAATGCCGTGGCGCTTTTCGGAGCCGAGACACGCCCTACCTGCGCTCCCGGTTACGCCGCCCAGTTCGGTCCGTTCAGAGAGGTTGCCAGCCTGTTGCAGGCGGAATTGCTGCATGATCATAGCGAAACGGCCTGGCGGGCCTGGTTTGCCGCCGCCGGAACGGCGCCACCGGACAGCACCGGCCCGATTTTCGCCGAC
>NZ_JBQYSN010000059.1:0-30951 GCF_052686535.1 Agrobacterium sp. DKPNP3
TTGCCGTGTTCCGCTCGAACGCCATGGAGCGCCTGCGGCTTGAAGGAGATGCCGAAGAAAACCGCACGCTTTCAGAACAGGAGCGCAATGAGCGGGAACGACTGGCAGCCAAGGACGCGGCCGATATTCAGTTCGCCGTCGATTCGCTGGCGAAGGGCCTTGCTCATCTTTCCAACGGCGATCTCAATTACCGTATCGATACGCCGTTCGTGTCCCGCATCGACCGCCTGCGCGACGATTTCAACAATTCCGTCGCCAAGCTGAACGCTGCGCTCAGCACCGTCGGGCAGAACGCGCTTGCGATCGATGCCGGCGCCGGTGAAATCCGCCAGTCGGCCGACGATCTGGCACGCCGCACCGAAC
Organism: Agrobacterium sp. DKPNP3; assembly: GCF_052686535.1. Taxonomy (NCBI): domain Bacteria; kingdom Pseudomonadati; phylum Pseudomonadota; class Alphaproteobacteria; order Hyphomicrobiales; family Rhizobiaceae; genus Agrobacterium; species Agrobacterium sp. DKPNP3. Next base: position 364 of record NZ_JBQYSN010000059.1, read on the forward strand.
AGCAGGCGGCTTCAGTTGAAGAAACAGCAGCGGCTCTTGAGGAGATCACGACCACGGTCAAGGATTCCGCGCGCCGCGCCGAAGAAGTCGGCCGTCTGGTTGATCGCGCGCGCAGCAATGCCGAGCAGTCGGGCGTCATCGTGGAAGATGCCGTCCGCGCCATGGAAGGCATCGAGAAATCATCGTCCGAGATCAGCAACATCATCGGCGTCATCGATGAAATCGCGTTCCAGACGAACCTGCTCGCGCTCAACGCCGGTGTCGAAGCCGCCCGCGCCGGTGAAGCCGGCAAAGGATTTGCCGTTGTTGCGCAGGAAGTCCGCGAGCTTGCCCAGCGCTCCGCCAATGCTGCAAAGGAGATCAAGACGCTGATCAATGCCTCGACCTCGCAGGTGCAGTCCGGCGTCGAACTTGTCGGCAATGCCGGCAAGGCGCTGGAAACCATCGTCCGCGAAGTGCAGGAGATCAACCGCCACATCGATGCGATCGTCACCGCATCGCGCGAACAGTCGACCGGCCTTCAGGAAATCAACACCGCCATCAACACCATCGATCAGGGCACGCAGCAGAACGCCGCCATGGTCGAGGAGCAGACGGCAGCAAGCCATGGCCTCGCTTCGGAAGCGGCGGCGCTCAACGAGCTGCTTGCGCAGTTCCAGCTCGCCACGGCCTCGCGGCGGCAGGCGGAATATGGGCGTGCTGCCTAGAGGGAAAACGATGTTGGCCCGGTCATTATACCACCGGATCATGGCCAACCGTCACCCACTCTCGACGTCATCCTCGGGCTTGTCCCGAGGATCCAACACATCTCATATAAAAGATACGATGCAGATGCTCGGGACAAGCCCGAGCATCATGGAGGAGAGGCTCCAGCCTGCTTTTCACGAATCTCATGGCCGGGGCAATCCGGCCATTTTTCTTCGCCACCTCCGGCAATAGACCATTTCCGCCATCGACCCGATCCGCTAGAGCTTGATCGATCATCATCATGGGGAGAAATCTATGCTGGAACTGATTTGGCGCGGCATTGCCATGGGCATTGGCGGCACCGTATTTATGGATATATGGGCAATCGTATTGCACCGGTTCTTTGGCCAGTCCGCCCCCAACTGGGCACCGGTGGGACGCTGGTTCTGGCATGTGCCGAAGGGCCGGATATTTCACGACAGCATCGCCACGGCGGAACCTTATGAGCACGAACTGGCGCTCGGCTGGATCTCACATTACGCGGTCGGCATCCTTTACGGCATCGTTCTCGCGCTGGTCGTCCCAACCGCATGGTTTGCCAATCCGTCCTTCATCGAGCCGTGGATCGTCGGCATCGTTACCGTCGGCGCGGGCTGGTTTCTGCTGCAACCGGGGCTGGGTATCGGCTGGGCGGCAGCGAAGACGCCGAACCCCACAAAGGTTCGCATCATGAACCTTGTCGCCCACACGGTTTTTGCGCTCGGCATGTATGCCGTCGCACTCCTGATGCGTTGATGAAAAAAGGGGGCTCATCGGCCCCCTTTTTCAGTGCTATTTCTCAGATATTAGCCGAGAACGTATCGCAGTCCTCGACACGACCGCTCTGGAAACCGCGCTTGAACCATTCAACGCGCTGCGCCGAGGTGCCGTGGTTGAAACTGTCCGGCACCACGTAACCCTGCGTCTGCTTCTGCAATGTGTCGTCGCCGATCTGGTGGGCGGCGTTCAGGGCCTCCTCGAGATCGCCGGTTTCAAGAATGCCTTTTTGCTCGGTGAACTTGCCCCAGATGCCGGCGTAGCAATCTGCCTGAAGCTCCACGCGCACCGACATCTTGTTCGCATCCGTCTCGCTCATCGACTGGCGGCGACGGTTGAACTCCGGCAGGACGCCCGTCAGGTTCTGGACATGGTGGCCGACCTCATGGGCGATGACGTAGGCCTGCGCAAAATCGCCTGAGGCGCCGAAACGCTTGTCCAGTTCATTAAAGAAGCTGGTGTCGAGATAGACCTTGCGGTCGTTCGGGCAATAGAACGGGCCGCTCGCCGCCGACGCAGAGCCGCAAGCCGAAGCGACCCGGCCTGAAAAGAGCACGAGCGTGGGTTTCTGGTAGGTTTCGCCTGCAGACTGGAAGATGCCGCTCCAGGTGTCTTCCGTCTCAGCGAGCACCGTGCGCACGAAAGCTGTCGTCTCATCTGACGATTGGCCCTGCGGACGGGTGCCGGACTGCTGCGTGGTGCCGCCACCATCCATGGAAAGATCACCGCCGGTCAGCAGTGTCAGCGGGTTGATGCCGAGAACCCAGCTGATCAGAAGGATGACCAGAAGGCCGCCGATGCCGATGCCGCCGCCACGACGGCCGATGGGTATACGCATGCCGCCACGCGAAAACGGATCTCCACCGGGACCCGCGGACATTCCACGACGATCCTCGATATTGTCCGACTGGCGGCGCCCTCTCCATTCCATGATAGTCTCCCCGAAACTTGCCTCAAAAGACACCGTATAACAGCAGTCTAATCAAGTTTGTTCCGGAAGAACATGGTCGATGCGGAAGCGGGTTGGTTAAAGGCCCGGCCGTCGTTTTCTCAAGATGCCAAACCCCAGCAAGACGAGCACAAGCAATGTCATCGTGAGCCAGATCGGACCACCATCGCCATCGCCAAAAACGACGGCATGCATGATGCGACCGGGAATGAAGGTGAAGCCACCAGCAATCACAATGCCGCCGAGATAGACACTCTGCATGATACGTCTGTGGCGTTTGATATCGCCTTGGCGAGCGAAAGACACTGCTTTCAGACAGCCATAGATGGTGAACATGGAGAGCAGGTGGATGGGGCTGAAGCCATAGACCATCCTTATTTCGTGGATGAAGAAGGACGAGATGGACGTCATCACCATCAAGGCCACCCAGACTTTGCCGAGCAGCCGGTGTGTCGCCGTTCCCTTTGGCCTTAGGAAAACGACAATACCGAGAATTGCGGCGGGAACGACGGTGGCGACATGAAACTGCACGGCAAAAGGTGCATCAAGAAGCGGCTGTAGCGACATGGAGAAAGGTGATGTCCCGATTGAAATCATCGGCAACTTCGGCAAAACATGCGGAAAAGAAAAACTCGTTGGCGTCAACTGCAGGAAAACTTCGTGGATCACTCCTATCTGCTATCCACGCTTCGTAGAATGCACACCACCCTGCAATCGCGCCGGCTGTGGCTGACATTTTTCGCCATACTGGCAATCTTCATCCTGACCGGCCCGTTCGGCACCAGCGAAACCATGAGCTTTGCCGACCGGCTGCTCTACTGGACCATTGTGCAGGCTGGTGCCTGGATATTGGCGATCACCTTTTCCACGGTCGCGAGCGACATCCTCGCTGGCAGTATCAACAACATGCTGGCCCGCATGATGATTGGCTCTGTTGCCGCCGCCATGCCGATCGGACTTCTGCTTGCCGTGACGAACCACGTATTCTTCGGTAAAGACCTGGACTTTGCTTCGGCATCCGGGAGCGCCATCTCGGCGCTGCCGCTCTGCGTCATCTTTTGCCTTCTCAGTTATCTCGCCGTCTGCCAGTCGTTGCCCGCAGCCGAAGAGCCGGCTGACGCGGGAAAGAATGATGGCAAAAGCGACGTACCCCTGCTGGAACGCCTGCCGCCGCAGAAGCGCGGTGCACTGCTGCGGCTTTCTGTCGAGGATCATTACACCGAAATCGTCACGACCCGCGGCCGTGAACTCGTGCTTTTACGCTTTGCCGATGCCTTGCGGGAAATCGGTCGTGCGCAAGGCTTGCAGGTCCACCGCTCCCACTGGGTTGCAGATGCGGGCGTGGTGTCGCTTTCAAAAAAATCGGGGCGCTTGTACGTGGTGATGCAGGGCGGCGAGGAAATTCCTGCCAGTCGCCCTTACACCTCGGCGGTACAGGCCCGTTTTGCCGCGCTTGCCCCTGCCCGTTAAGAGTTTCTGTCGATTCCGGAATTTATGGGGTTCCGTTCTCAAAAACATTTGCCTATAAGCCGCTTCTAGCCTGAAAACATTTGAATTGCGCTCCCCGGCCGGTGATCTTCCACCCTGGCCGGTGTTTTGCGCAACCGAAAAGCGGAACGAGAGAGCCCATGCCGAAGCGCCAAGATATCAAGTCCATCCTCATCATCGGCGCGGGACCGATCGTTATCGGTCAGGCATGTGAATTCGATTACTCCGGCACGCAGGCCTGCAAGGCGCTGAAGGAAGAAGGTTACCGGGTCATCCTGGTCAACTCCAACCCGGCCACCATAATGACCGATCCGGGTCTTGCCGACGCCACTTACGTCGAGCCGATTACCCCTGAGGTCGTGGCCAAGATCATTGCCAAGGAGCGCCCGGACGCGCTGCTACCGACCATGGGCGGCCAGACCGCGCTCAACACCGCGCTTTCTCTCAAGCGCATGGGCGTTCTCGACCGCTACAATGTCGAAATGATCGGCGCAAAGCCCGAAGCCATCGACATGGCCGAAGACCGCGCCCTATTCCGCGAAGCCATGGCCCGCATCGGCCTTGAAACCCCGCGCTCGATGCTCGCCAACGCCACCGAAATCAAGGATGCCGACCGCAAGAAGCATGAAGCTGCGCGGGCGGAACTGAAGGGCAAGCTCTCCGGCCCGGACCTCGACAAGGCGCTGGACGAGCTGGAAAACCAGTGGAACCTCGGCGAAACCGACCGCAAGCAGCGTTACATGGCCCACGCCATGGCCATTGCCGCCCAGGCGATCGATCATGTCGGCCTGCCCGCCATCATCCGCCCATCCTTCACGCTCGGCGGCACCGGCGGCGGCATCGCCTATAACCGTTCGGAATTCTTCGACATCGTCTCTGGTGGTCTCGACGCCTCGCCGACCACGGAAGTTCTGGTCGAAGAATCGGTTCTTGGCTGGAAGGAATATGAGATGGAGGTCGTCCGCGACAAGGCGGACAATTGCATTATCATCTGCTCCATCGAAAACATCGATCCGATGGGCGTCCATACCGGCGACTCGATCACCGTCGCGCCGGCGCTGACGCTGACGGACAAGGAATATCAGATCATGCGCAACGCCTCGATTGCGGTGCTGCGTGAGATCGGCGTTGAGACCGGCGGCTCCAACGTGCAGTTCGCCGTCAATCCCAAGGATGGCCGCCTCGTCGTCATCGAAATGAACCCGCGCGTGTCGCGCTCTTCTGCGCTGGCTTCCAAGGCAACCGGCTTCCCGATCGCCAAGATCGCCGCCAAACTCGCTATCGGTTACACGCTGGACGAGCTGGAAAACGACATTACCGGCGGTGCGACCCCGGCATCGTTCGAACCCTCCATCGACTACGTCGTCACCAAGATCCCGCGTTTCGCCTTCGAGAAATTCCCCGGCGCCTCGCCAATCCTCACCACCGCCATGAAGTCGGTTGGTGAAGTCATGGCCATCGGCCGCACCTTCGCGGAATCGCTGCAGAAAGCGCTACGTGGCCTCGAAACCGGTCTCACCGGTCTCGATGAAATCGAAATTCCCGGCTTCGAAGAAGGCGAAGGCTCCAAGAACGCGATCCGCGCCGCAATCGGCACACCGACGCCGGATCGCCTGCGCATGGTCGTCCAGGCGCTGCGCATGGGCATGAGCGAAGAGGAAGTCCACGAAAACTCGAAGATCGACCCGTGGTTCATCGCACAGTTCAAGGCCATCGTGGATACGGAAGCCCGCATCCGCGAGCATGGGCTGCCGCAGGATGCCGAAAATCTGCGCATGCTGAAAGCCATGGGCTTCTCCGACGCCCGCCTCGCCAGCCTGACGTCCAAGCGCCCGAAGGAAGTGGCCGAGCTGCGCAACAGCCTGAACGTGCGCCCAGTCTTCAAGCGCATCGACACCTGTGCAGCCGAGTTCGCCTCGCCGACTGCTTACATGTATTCGACCTATGAAATTCCCTTCGTCGGCGCCGCCCGCTCTGAAGCACAGGTCTCCGACCGCAAGAAGGTGGTCATCCTCGGCGGCGGTCCGAACCGTATCGGTCAGGGCATCGAGTTCGATTATTGCTGCTGCCACGCCGCCTTCGCACTGAAGGACGCCGGCTTTGAAGCGATCATGATCAACTGCAACCCGGAAACGGTATCCACCGACTACGACACCTCTGACCGCCTCTATTTCGAGCCGCTGACGGCTGAAGACGTGATCGAGATCATGCGCGCCGAACAGGAAAAGGGTGAGCTCGTCGGCGTCATCGTGCAGTTCGGCGGCCAGACCCCGCTGAAGCTCGCAGAAGCGCTTGAAAAGAACGGTATTCCGATCCTCGGCACCGCGCCTGACATGATCGACCTCGCAGAAGACCGCGATCGCTTCCAGAAGCTGCTGATGAAGCTCGATCTCGCCCAGCCGAACAACGGCATCGCCTATTCGGTCGAGCAGGCCCGCCTCGTCGCCTCGGAAATCGGCTTCCCGCTGGTCGTTCGCCCGTCCTACGTTCTGGGTGGCCGCGCCATGCAGATCATCCATTCGGAAGGTCAGCTCCAGACCTACCTGCTCGACACGGTTCCGGGGCTCGTTCCCGAAGACATCAAGCAGCGTTACCCGAACGACAAGACCGGCCAGATCAACACCCTGCTCGGCAAGAACCCACTGCTGTTCGACAGCTACCTGACCAACGCCGTCGAAGTGGACGTCGACGCGCTGTGCGATGGCGAAAACGTCTTCGTATCCGGCATCATGGAGCACATCGAAGAGGCCGGCATCCACTCGGGCGACTCGGCCTGCTCGCTGCCTTCGCGTTCGCTGTCGAAGGAAACGCTCGACGAACTGGAACGCCAGACGACCGCTCTTGCCAAGGCGCTCAAGGTTGGCGGCCTGATGAACGTTCAATACGCCATCAAGGACGGCACGATCTACGTTCTCGAAGTCAACCCGCGCGCTTCGCGTACCGTGCCTTTCGTTGCCAAGACCATTGGCGCGCCGATCGCCAAGATCGCCGCCCGCGTCATGGCCGGCGAAAAGCTTGGCCCGGCAATTGCCGCTTATGGCGAAAAGCCCGATCCGCGTAACCTCAAGCACATTGCCGTCAAGGAAGCTGTGTTCCCCTTCGCGCGCTTCCCCGGCGTCGACATCCTGCTTGGACCGGAAATGCGCTCGACCGGTGAAGTCATCGGCCTCGACACGGATTTCGCGCTCGCCTTCGCCAAGAGCCAGCTCGGCGCCGGTGTCGACCTGCCGCGCTCCGGCGCGGTCTTCGTCTCGGTCCGTGACGAGGACAAGGAAGGCGTTCTGCCCGCCATCCGCATTCTCGTGGAAAGCGGATTCAGAGTGCTGGCGACCGGCGGCACCCAGCGTTTCCTTGCCGAAAAGGGCATCAACGCCGAGAAGATCAACAAGGTGCAGGAAGGCCGTCCGCATATCGAAGACGCCATCCGCAACCGTCAGGTCCAGCTGGTCATCAACACCACCGACAGCAACAAGGCGATTTCGGACAGCAAATCGCTGCGCCGCGCAACGCTGATGCAGAAGGTGCCTTATTACACGACGATGGCCGGCGCAGAAGCCGCAGCCCTGGCCATCCAGGCGCTAAAGGCCGGCAACCTCGAAGTGAAGCCGCTGCAGAGCTACTTCAACTAAGTACTCCGAGTTCAGCCCTCTATAAAACGCCGCGAGCCACCGGGCTCGCGGCGTTTTACATTGCGTAATCCAGCTGTCATCCGGCAGCGGTATCAAGACCGCGATCCCCGCGCATCGTCGGCAGTGAGGTCTGCAAGACCGGATAACGCGGTTCCCTTAAATGAACCGACCATGCGTCAGCGGCAATGTCGACGCGCCAGGCCCTTCAAAAGCAATCAGCCTCAACAACCGTCTTGATCCGACACCAATTTATGATATCATAAATACATCATTTTTTATGAGGTTTTCATGTCGTCTTCTATTACAGATAAACCGGTTTCCACCCACCACGGCTATGTTGCCGTAAGTCTGATCATTGCGGCGATCGCCATTGCCATCGGCATGCTCGCCTATCAGATCCATATCTGGCAGTCGTTCGGCGCGTTTTCCGTCCTGCCACTGCTGGTCTCGGCCCTGCTGATTGGCGTCGCGGTCCTCATCGGCTTCGGTGTCTTCATGATCCAGCCGAACGAAAGCGCAGTCTTTACCCTCTTCGGCAAATATCAGGGCACCGATCAGTCGGCCGGGCTTCGCTGGATGAATCCCTTCTTCAGCATTCAGCGTATCTCCCGTCGTCTCCAGACCCACCACATTGAATCGATCAAGGTCAATGATGCGGCGGGCAATCCCATCGAGATCGGAGCCGCGCTTGTTTGGCATGTCGGAGATTTCGCAAAGGCGCTTCTGGAAGTCGACGATTTCAAGAATTTCGTCGCCATGCAGGCAGAAACCGCCCTTCGCAAAATCGCCAGCCAGCACCCTTATGACAACTGGTTAGGAGGTGACGAGGGATCTGGCGCTCAGGCTATCGTTTCGCTGCGCGATGGCGGGGAAGATATAACCGTCAACCTCGTTGCTGAACTGCGCAACCGGGTCGCCGCCGCGGGCATCGAGGTCACCGACGCCCGCATCACGCACCTTGCCTACGCACCGGAAATCGCAAGCTCCATGCTGCGACGCCAGCAGGCGGCGGCGGTCATCGCGGCGCGACGCACGATCGTCAAGGGTGCCGTTGAGCTTGTAAAGGAAGCGCTTATGGGCTTGAAAGAGAAGAACATCCAAATCGACCACGAACGTCAGGCCGCCATGGTCTCCAACATGCTTGTCGTCCTCGTCGGCGAAAAGGACGCAACGCCGGTTATCAACGCCGGAACATTGTACGGATAAAATTGATGGCAGGGCGCCCGCCCGGTCCCGAGCGAACAGCATTTCCGCTCCGGATCGAACCTAAAATTCTCGAAGCGGTCAAACGCTCTGCAAGTTCAGACTTGCGGAGCGTCAACGCTCAGATCGAAATCCTGCTGCGCGAAGCGCTCTCCCGGCGGGGCGTGCTGGGCAAGAGCGACGACGGGTCTTAGCCGCCGCGACGAGAACATACTGATGCTTGACCATGTCTGCACTGGAGTTCTTCAGGCGGCCAGCGCTTCCCGCACACAGTTTCGGCCTTCGCTCTTGGCCCGATAGAGCGCGCGGTCAGCCATCTCGGCCAGTGCCTGGAGATCACAATCCGTCTCGCCGCCCGTGGCGACGCCGATGCTGATGGTCACGGCGATCCGCAACCCGCCACAATCCACTTCGTTTAATGCGACCGCGTTGCGAATGCGCTCTCCGATCATCGTGGCCCGTTCGCTGCCTGCGCTGGGAAGAAAAATGATAAACTCCTCGCCGCCATATCGGGCGAGCACGTCCCCTCCCCTGATACTGCCGCCAATGCGCTTCGCCACTTCCTGCAGCACGCTATCTCCGACCGCATGGCCGAAACGATCGTTGATGGACTTGAAGTGATCGATATCCAGCAGCATCGCCGCGTCTGTCGGTTCAGGCTTTGCCGGCATCGTCTGGAAGAAAAAGCGCCTGTTCTTTACGCCCGTGAGCGGATCGGTATTGGCAAGCACCAGGAGTTTTCGTTCGGAGCGTTCCGCAACCAGCATCATCACGAAGAGAGCGATCGCAAAATTCAGCATGATGATGAGGAAAAACGCATTGACGATGTTGATGGAGGCGAGGGAGGGCGAAAGCAGGCCTTTGACCACTGAAAGCGAAATCAGCCCGGAAAGACCGGTGATGACACCAAGAGCAACACGCGAAAGCAGCGGCTCCTTCTGCCAACCGATAAGCAGCACCCATGCTGCACTAAGATAGGCCAGCGCCGCGCATGCGTTGAAGAGCATCGCGCGCAACGCATTGTTCTCCGCCACCTGAAAGGCAATGATGATGCCGATCACGGCGACGAGACAGGTCATCATCAAGGTCTTGCGCGTCACCCTTCGCCCATCGCTCAGTGTCTTTAGGCCGAGCCAGATCAGCATGTAACCCGCGATGCCGAAGATGACGCTGCCGAGCTGCCACACGGCGGGCGGCACGATTTTCCACTCGCCATAGCCGGCAAGCGTGGAGCCCACCGTCATTGCCGCAAAACCCGCCGCCAGCGTAATGGGGCCACGCAGCCCCCTGTTGGTCAGCATCAAATAGATGAAACTCAACAGGCCCACGATATAGGAACATTTCTGCATCAATATGACTGTTGCAAGGTCAAGTTCGCCAAGCATAATATGTCCATCTATAAATATTTTGACGGGACATATAAAGTGAATCGCATAAGTTTCAATTAAAACGAAAACTTAACGACACGTAAAAACACGCGCCGCGGGTTCCGTCATGAATAAAGGCAATCCCGTACGTAAATTTATTCGAATTTACTCACATAAAGCATGTCGTTCTTGAATTTCATCATTTCCATATCTTTTCGCTGTGCATCGGGGATGCGAAGAAGATAGGAAGGGTGCACGGTGATAAAAAGCGTCCTGCCCTCGTCTATCGGCAGCGGACGACCGCGCAACTCCGTGACTTTCTCCTTGCTGCCGGTCAGTGCGTAATGCGCCGTCGCACCCATGGCGACGATGAGCTTCGGCCGCACGAGCGCGATTTCCTGATTGAGCCACCAACGGCACTGCTCAACTTCACCGGCATTCGGCCGCTGGTGAATGCGCCGTTTGCCGCGGGATTCATATTTGAAGTGTTTGACGGCATTGGTGACGTAAAGGCTGTTGCGCTCGATGCCCACCTCGGCAAGCGTGCGATCAAAAAGCTGGCCAGCGGGACCGACAAAGGGTTTGCCTGCAAGATCCTCGTGATCACCGGGTTGCTCGCCAACGATCATGATCTTTGCGTTTTCAGGACCGGCGCCGAATACCGTCTGAGTGGCATTGCAATGCAACGGGCAGCGCGTGCAATGACTTGCCTCCCGCGCCAGCGAGGTGAGCGTGCCATCAGGCACCGGTTGCGGCATCTCACGCGCAGCCGCTGCCGCCTGCAGCCTATGGTGAAACGGCTGCGGCTGGCTTGCCGCCTTGGCAGCCATCTCCAGCACCCGCGCCTCCGCGCCGAGAATAAGGTCGGGAATGAGATCGGCCTCGGGCAGGTTCTTCCAGTATTTTTTCGGCATTTCCGCCGTCATGGCTTTGATTTTGAGACGCGCCGGATTGAATATATTGGCGTAATAGGTCCGCCATAGTTCATCCGTCTCATCGGTGAGATCGGGCTTCTCGACTGGCTGCCGCGACGTCTGAAGCGCGGTACCATCCCAACGCGCAGACCCGTGCGGCGTGGCGATCAGCCAGTCCATGTCGGTAAATCGGCGCTGAAAAAACGGCGCTGTCCGCTCCACGATGAAATGGTCCGGCTCAAACCAGGCGATAAACCGCCGCCGCCCACCCTGCCCTTGCGGCAGAGGCAACTCCTTGAAACGAACGAAAGCCGTCATCTTGTGACAGTCGCGGCGCACCGATTTCTCCAGTAGCCGCGCCTCGGCGACATCTGGGTCCGACTTGAACTGCAACAGGGCGCGATCCTGCCTCAGCCGCCACAACAGCCTGTAAAGCAAAGCAAAACGCCCGGGATCGCTGTGGCAGATGACCGCCTGCGCAAGCGCAACAAACGAAGCCGGCACGGAAATCTCGGCAGTGCCCGGCTTGAACGGAGGGAGAGGATCGCCGGCAAAGTCCAGCAACCCGGCCATGTCCCCGCGTAACCGCCAGTCGATCCGCTCGGGTGGGATATCCCCGGCAAGTGCCGCCCGGGCAGCGTCCCGCCACTCGCCAAACTCGCCCCGCCCTTCAAGGATCGGCCCATACATCACAGAAGCGACAATTGTTCAGGCTGCGGCGCAAACATGGCGCGAAGATCCGGCCGCTCGGTCAGCTTGCCCGGCGTCCAGCCCTCCGCAACGATAAAGGCCTTCACCTTCTTGAGAGAAACGCCAAAGCGGGCGACATCCTCCAGCCTTAACCGCCGGAAGCGCCGCGAAGACAGGATGGACGCGACCGTCTTCGTGCCGAAACCAGGGACACGCAGGAGGATTTCACGATCTGCAACGTTGATATCCACGGGGAACCGCTCACGATGTTTCAAGGCCCAGGCAAGCTTCGGATCAATATCGAGATCAAGCATGCCGTCTCCGCCAATCGCCGTGATTTCGCCGATATCGAAACCGTAAAAGCGATAAAGCCAATCGGCCTGGTAAAGCCTATGCTCTCGCATCAGCGGCGGCTTGATGAGCGGCAGGTTTTTCGATGAATCCGGAATGGGGCTGAAGGCCGAATAATAGACGCGTCGCAAGCCGTAGCTGCCATAGAGCCGGGCGCTGGTGGAGAGAATGGTGCTGTCGTCAGCCCCATCGGCACCCACGATCATCTGCGTGCTCTGCCCGGCCGGGGCAAAACGCTTGGTCTTTCTCGTCCTGACAGTCGGCTCCCCCGCCTCCTCTATCTTCAACCGGATATCAGCCATCGAGCGGCGGATGTTGGCCGGCTGCTTCTCCGGTGCGAAACGGCCAATGCCGCTGTCGGTCGGCAATTCGATATTGATCGAAAGGCGGTCCGCATAAAGCCCTGCCTCCTCGATGAGTTTGGGTGATGCTTCCGGAATGGATTTCAGATGGATGTAACCGCGAAAACCATGCGTCACGCGCAACTCACGAGCAACGCGCACCATCTCTTCCATCGTATGATCTGACGACCGGATGATGCCCGACGACAGGAAAAGCCCCTCAATGTAGTTGCGCCGGTAGAACTCGAGCGTAAGCCAGACCACTTCTTCCGGCGTGAAGCGCGCCCGCTCCACATTGCTGGACGACCGGTTGATGCAATAGGCACAATCATAAATGCAGAAATTGGTGAGCAAGATCTTCAGGAGCGAAATGCAGCGTCCATCGGGAGCGTAAGCATGGCAAATGCCCGACCCCTCCGTGGAACCCAGGCCGCCCGATGCTGCAGAGTTTCGTTTGGTCGTGCCACTCGATGCGCAGGACGCGTCGTACTTCGCTGCGTCGGAGAGAATGGCCAGCCGTTGCCTGATCGACTTCTTCATGGGTATGTTCTCTATATGTTCTATTGAAGATTGTCAATCTTGGGGAACAAGATGTTGATAATATTATGGAATAATCACGCCTGAAATTTGCTGGCCTTTCGCGGTCGTCTTCTGATATAGTCGGCTCAGATTTGATTTTGGCATGGTTCCGGAGTTCCTCTCCGGAACCTGTTTCTTTTTGTGTCTGCAAGTAAAGCGACCGGAATGCGAAGGATAAAAAAATGGTAGAAAAAGTACCGATGACTCAGGGTGGATTCGTCAAGCTTCAGGAGGAGCTTCGCTGGCGCCAGCAGGAGGAACGCCCCCGTATCATCGAGGCGATTGCGGAAGCGCGCGCTCACGGCGACCTTTCGGAAAATGCCGAGTACCATGCTGCCAAGGAAGCCCAGAGCCACAATGAAGGCCGCATCACCGAACTCGAGGACCTGACGGCGCGCGCCGAAGTCATCGACCTGTCGAAAATGTCGGGCTCGAAGATCAAGTTCGGCGCCACGGTCAAGCTGGTTGACGAAGACAGCGATGAGGAAAAGACCTACCAGATCGTCGGCGATCAGGAGGCCGACGTGAAGGCCGGCCGCATCTCCATCTCTTCCCCCATCGCCCGCGCCCTGATCGGCAAGGAAGTCGGCGACAGCATCGAAGTCAACGCGCCTGGCGGCGCCAAGGGCTACGAAATTCTCGCGGTTCAATGGGGCTGATCAGTCCCCATGCAATGCGCCCATCGGGGCGCATTGTTTTTTAGCGCCACAGATTTTTGAAATCAGCCGCAGAGACGGAAGCCGAGCTTGTCCAACGTCAGTCTGAAAGATGTGCAGGTGCTTGCGCCAAATTTCAAGCGCAGGCTCTCCGGCGTAACCTCCACCATCGTTCAACTGATACCGGTGCAGAACCGGCTGGGGCAGAAGGTTGCCGTCATCGGTCCCGGTCTGCCGCCGCATCTGCCGCATGTTCGCTTTCGCGACCTTTGGCAGCTATGGCGAAATGGCCCGTTTGGCGGCCCGCGCGTGTGGCATGCACGCCGTAACCTGGAAATGCTGCCCGGCATCATCATGCGGGATGTGCTGCGCATGAAGGTGAAGCTGCTCTTTACCTCCGCGGCGCAGAGGCGACATTCTGCCTATACGCGCTTCCTGATTTCGAAGATGGATGCCGTTGTTGCCACCAACGGGCGTTCCGGCTCGTTTCTGGAAGTGCCGCATCGAGTCGTCATGCACGGCGTCGATACCGATCTCTTCCATCCCCCAGCGGGCCCGGACGACACGATGGCAGCAGCGGGCCTGCCGGGACACTATCTCATCGGCTGCTTCGGACGCGTGCGCCATCAGAAGGGCACGGACCTGTTCGTGCGTGCGATGATCGAACTGTTGCCGCATTATCCTGAGTGGACGGCGGTTGTTTCCGGGCGGGTGACGAAGGAACACACGGATTTTGGCGACAAGCTCGTCGCCGATGTCGAAGCGGCCGGCCTGGCGGAGCGTATCGTCTTTCAGGGCGAGGTTGACGACATCAAGCCGTGGTACCGGCGCTTGAGCCTTTACGTCGCACCATCGCGCAACGAAGGTTTCGGTCTCACGCCGCTCGAAGCCATGGCCTCGCAGACAGCCGTGGTTGCGAGCAATGCCGGCGCCTATGAAGAAATGATTGTGGAGGGCCAGACCGGCGCCGTTGTCGCGGCGGGAGATTACCCAGCACTCCGCGATGCGATAAAGCCTTATCTTGCCGATCCCGATCGCGCAAAGGCTCATGGCAGCGCCGGGCTCGCCCATGTCCGCAGGGCTTTTCCGCTTGAAAAAGAAGCGACCAGCCTGGGCGACGTCTACGACGCCCTACGGCGTGCGTGACGCGGCCAGCGCGTCAACTGCGACTGGTTCGGATCAGATTTCCACGAGGCCGACGCGCTTGACCTGACGGATGGTCAGCATCGTGCGCACCGTGTCGACGTTCTCATCCGCGGTGAGGACCTCGATGACGAAATCCTGAAACTCCGTCAGGTTTTTTGCCACGCAATGCAGCAGGAAGTCGCTTTCGCCTGAGACCATCCAGGCCTGCCGCACCAGTGACCAGCCGGCGGTTGCCGCCGCGAAAGCCTTCAGATTGCTGTCCGACTGTCGCTTGAGGCCGATCATGCAGAAGGCGACAAGATCGAAACCGAGCTTCGGGGCATTCAACATGGCGTGATATCCCTCGATCACGCCCGCCTCTTCCAGCTTGCGAACGCGTCTCAGGCACGGGGGAGCCGAGATGCCGACCCGTTCGGCGAGTTCCACATTGGTCATGCGCCCGTCGCGCTGCAATTCGCGCAGGATTTTCAGATCGATGGCATCGAGTTCGACGCTGGTCACGAAAGAGTACCTCGTTAAGGTGGAGAACTTCCTTGTACTATCCGGCGCGGGATTCGCAACATTATGACGCTGCCCGGTCACAAAATTGCGCAGACATCCACAACTGCCTTGTTGGTAACGCAAGGCTGCCCTTGAATAAAGACACTAGACAACCTTAAATACCGGGCAACGAAGGGGTTGCGGCCCGTCCGCCGTCCTGCGGCTGGAGTGCATGGCGCAAAGGCCCGTTATTGAGAAGGAAGGTTTCCATGACTGCCCGCCACACGAAGGTATTGATCATTGGCTCCGGTCCCGCCGGATACACGGCAGCGATCTACGCCGCCCGCGCCATGCTGAAACCCGTGCTGATTGCCGGCATGGAACAGGGCGGTCAGTTGATGATCACCACCGATGTCGAGAACTATCCGGGTTTTGCCGATCCCATCCAGGGTCCCTGGCTGATGGACCAGATGCTGAAGCAGGCAACCCATGTGGGCGCGGAAATCGTCAGCGACCTCGTGACCGAAGTCGAAACCAACGTACGGCCGTTCGTGGTGAAGACTGATTCCGGTCAGGTCTGGACCGCCGATACGCTGATCATCGCCACCGGCGCCAAGGCCAAGTGGCTCGGCATTGAGAGCGAGCAGCATTTCCAGGGTTTTGGCGTCTCCGCCTGCGCCACCTGCGATGGGTTCTTCTATCGCAACAAGGATGTGATCGTGGTCGGCGGCGGCAATTCCGCCGTGGAAGAGGCGCTCTATCTTGCCCATATCGCCAAGACGGTAACCGTCGTGCACCGCCGCGACAGCTTCCGTTCGGAAAAAATCCTGCAGGAGCGCTTGTTCGCCAAGGAAAACGTCAACATCCTCTGGAACACGGAAGTCGCTGAAATTACCGGTGCGCCGGCAAAGCCGCCAATGCCACCTTCCGTTTCCGGCGTGAAGCTGCGTGACACCAGGACGGGCGCGATCAACGACATGCCTGTTGATGGCGTCTTCGTCGCCATCGGCCACGCCCCTGCGGTCGAACTCTTCAAGGGCAAGGTGAAGCTGAAGGACAATGGCTATATGTGGACGGCCCCCGATTCCACCGCCACCGACGTGGAAGGCATCTTTGCCGCCGGCGACGTCACCGACGACATCTATCGTCAGGCGATCACTGCCGCCGGGATGGGCTGCATGGCGGCGCTGGAAGCGGAACGTTACCTCACCGCGCATCAACCGCTTGCAGTTGCAGCGGAATAACCGAAAGGCAGGATAGGCATGGCAATGCCATTGGACTGGGATAAACTGCGCATTTTTCATGCCGCAGCCGAAGCAGGGTCGTTCACCCATGCTGCTGACAAGCTGCACTTGTCCCAGTCGGCCATCAGCCGTCAGGTCAGCGCGCTGGAGCAGGATGTCGGCGTCAAGCTGTTCCATCGCCATGCCCGCGGCCTCATCCTCACCGAACAGGGTGAGTTGCTCTACCGCACCGCTCACGACGTGTTGCTGAAACTTGAAACCGTCAAGATGCAGCTCACCGAAACGACGGAGAAGCCGAGCGGCAAGCTGCGCGTCACGACGACCGTCGGCCTCGGCCAGGGGTGGCTGACGGACAAGGTGCAGGAGTTTCTTCAGCTCTATCCGGAAATGTCGATCCAGCTGATCCTCGACAATGAGGAGCTGGACGTAAACATGCGTCACGCCGATTGCGCGATCCGCCTGCGCCAGCCGCAGCAGTCGGACCTCATTCAGCGAAAGCTGTTCACCGTGCACATGCACGTCTATGCTGCGCCGTCCTATATCAACAGATACGGCGAACCACAGTCGATCGAAGACCTCGATAATCACCGCATCATTTCCTTCGGTGAACCGGCGCCAAACTACCTGCTTGATGTCAACTGGCTGGAAAATGCCGGACGCTCCTCCGACAATACGCGCACGCCGCACCTGCAGATCAACAGCCAGACCTCGATCAAGCGGGCCTGCCTGCTGGGAATCGGTATTGCCTGCCTGCCGGATTATATCGTTGGCCGCGATCCCGGCCTCATCCAGCTTTCCCTCGCGGCCGACATCCCGTCATTCGATACGTATTTCTGCTATCCCGACGAGATGAAAAACGCTGCAAAGCTGAAGGCCTTCCGTGATTTCATCGTCGCCAAGGCCCGGAACTGGAACTTCTGACGGAAAAATAATCGCGGTTAGAAGATAGTCTATAAGATTCATAGCCTTAAGACCCTAAAAGTGAGAGGGGTGCGCGAGCGCCCTTCGTTAGCTTTGCACATAAATTATACCGGAAATATCGAGGGCTGCACGGTGCGCATGCCTGACCTGCACAAAAAAGAGTTGCTCCATGCACAAAAAAGCACCATATCGCACTCAGCTGATGCACACGGTGGCTTTTCCTCCCAGTTCCACCGCATCAGCTGTTCCCCTCTGGAGGTTTTTGACCTTCACACTTAAAGGGCCCTGGATCCATCCGGCGGCCCTCTTTTTTTACCCGCAAGAATTTTCTCCAAATCGGCGAGATATCGGATGATGCAACCTTGTTTTGCATTCTCGCTCCCACCATATCTTAGTTGGCTGTCACGCTCGCTCAGGCACGCGACAGCTGTTCCCCTCTGGAGGTTTTGACCTTCAAACTTATCAGGCCGCGGAGATATCCAGCGGCCTTCTTTTTTGGAAGGACCGGGTCGGCAATCCTTCTCACAGAGACGTGACTTGTATATCGAAATTTATCGATATATATATCGACCATGTCAGATATTGAAAACGTCCAGATGAACCCGGAGGAAATCCTCAAAGCCCTTTCGCACCCTGCAAGGCTGAAGTTTCTGGAATGGCTGAAGCGGCCGGAGAGCCACTTTTGTCAAGACCACCCTTTCAGCATGGGCGTGTGCGCCAACCAGTTCCAGATCAGCGGCCTGTCGCAGTCCACCGTCTCGTCACATCTCGCGGTGTTGCAGTCAGCTGGCCTCATCCGGTCGAAAAAGGTGGGGCAATGGGTATTTTTTGAACGGAACGAGGAAACCATCGACGCTTTTCGCAATTATCTGCAGACAAATCTCTGAGCCTCCCAAGCTTTGAGCCTCGGGGTGCCGGACGGAAACCACAATGGGGACTCGATCCGGCATCCCATCAGGATAGCGCGCCTGCCGCGCAATTACGCCAACCGACCAGAAAGTGTAGTCGCATGACCAGTCTTTTCGAACCGGCACAGGCCGGCGATATCGCACTCGCCAACCGTATCGTCATGGCACCCCTCACCCGCAACCGTTCCCCGGGTGCCATTCCCAACAATCTCAATGCCACTTATTACGAACAGCGCGCCAGTGCGGGCCTGATCGTCACCGAAGGCACACCGATCTCCCAGCAGGGCCAGGGTTACGCCGACGTTCCCGGCCTTTACAAGCGGGAAGCGATCGAGGGCTGGAAACAGGTCACCCAAGGTGTGCATTCGGCCGGCGGCAAGATCGTCGCCCAAATCTGGCACGTGGGCCGCATCTCCCATACCTCGTTGCAACCCCATGGTGGCCAGCCGGTTGCCCCGTCTGCCATCACCGCCAAATCCAAGACCTATATCATCAATGATGACGGCACCGGCGGCTTTGCCGAAACGTCGGAGCCGCGCGCGCTTACCATCGACGATATCGGCCTCATCCTCGAGGACTATCGCAGCGGTGCACGCGCGGCACTGGAGGCCGGTTTCGACGGCGTCGAAATCCACGCGGCCAATGGCTACCTCATCGAGCAGTTCCTGAAATCCAGCACCAACCAACGCACGGATGAGTATGGCGGCTCGATCGAAAACCGCGCCCGCTTCCTGCTGGAAGTCGTTGATGCGGTTGCAGGTGAGATTGGTGCAGGCCGCACCGGCATTCGCCTCTCTCCCGTGACGCCTGCCAACGATATCTTCGAGGCTGACCCACAGCCGCTGTACAACTACGTCGTGGAACAGCTTGGCAAGCGCAATCTCGCCTTCATCCATGTCGTCGAAGGCGCAACGGGTGGCCCCCGCGATTTCAAGCAGGGGGACAAGCCGTTCGATTATGCCGCCTTCAAGGCCGCTTACCGCAATGCCGGTGGCAAGGGCCTGTGGATCGCCAATAACGGCTACGACCGTGAGAGCGCCATCGAAGCTGTCGAGAGCGGCAAGGTCGATGCCGTTGCCTTCGGCAAGGCCTTCATTGCCAACCCGGATCTAGTGCGCCGCCTCAAGGACAACGCGCCCTTGAATGAACCGAACCAGCCGACCTTCTATGGCGGCGGGGCCGAAGGCTACACCGACTATCCGGCGCTTGCCTGATATACCCACACATGGAAAGGCCGCATCGCTCGACACCGATGCGGCCTTTTTTTAAAGGGGGCGTCGCGCCTGACGTGCGGCATAATCTGAAAACGCACCGATGATGAAGGCATTGGGCAGGTGCAGCGCCTGCAGCAAACCATTGCCCGTCTCACGGCCGATGCTCATCAGCGCCACCTGCAGGCAATAAAGGCCGAGCAAACCTAATGTGCGCGCGAGGTTCGGCCGCAATTCATCATATCGCAAAGCGAGGACCGTCAGCGACAGGATCGGCAGGGCGACCAGCATGCCAAGGCCCTTGTGAAGCGAAATCAGCGATCCGTCGAAATATATCGACAGCCCTGCCAGCAGTACCTGTGCGAAGATCAGCAATGGCACGCTTGCCGAAATGACGGCAAACAGGCGATACCGAGCCGGAACCCCAGTGACGCCCCCCGCCATCAGACTTCGCCCTTCGCATCGACAGGCTGAGCGAGGCTTACGCGCGGTTGGTTCTGCTCCAGGCATCCAAGGCTCGCCAGCGTGGTCGATACCGCGACATCGATGGGTGTTCTGGGCTCGCCCCCCAGAAACACTGTCAGCTTGCGATTGCTCATCCGGATCGACATCTGCCAGAGATAGCGCATCTCCAGAACTTCGCGGAACAGGGGAACGAAGGGCGCTGCCAATCGAATGCCGGTCCAGGAGAGCCGGCGCTGTTTGACCGGATGTCCCACGACCCGTTCGATGGCGGCGACCAGTTGCAGCCCATCGAAGTCCCAGAAACCTTCCATATGGAAGACGGCGAAAGCTGGCAGGTCAGCGGCGCGATCCAACAGCCGTCCGATTGTCTCCGCCACGTCCGGCAGATAGGCCCATTGATGTCCCGCATGGGGCGCCGCGGGGTTTCGGACGCTGCGGACGGGTTGTCCCGGCTTTACCAGCATTTGCGAGAACCAGTTATTTTTCGCATCCGGCCCAAAGAAATCTCCGGCACGAACGATCAGCACAGGCACACCACGCATGGAAGCCATTTTCAGCCGTCGTTCCATCTCCGCACGCAACGCACCCTTGCGCGTAAACGGCTGCTGCGGGCTCTCTTCGGTCAGCAGCGGAAAGGCGTCTGAACCGAAATTATAGACCGTGCCGGGAAAGACTATCCTTGCACCGCAGCTTTCGGCGGCAGCGATCGTGTTGTCCAGCATCGGCACGACCTGCTTCTCCCAATCGCTGTAGCCGGGAGGATTGACCGCGTGCACGATCAGCCGGGCACCTTGCGCCGCCCTCAAAACGTCCTGCCGGTTCATGGCGTCGCCTGTGACGAATTCGACGTTGCCAGCGACCTCGGCTGCCGGCTTCCGGCGTGTCATCGCCCTCAATCGCCAGCCCCTTTGCAGCAGCATCCGTGAAACCTGGCCGCCAACGCCCCCATTCACCCCCAGCACCAGCGCCAGGGGCTGTTCGTCCTTCGCCGCACTCACGTTATTTCCGATAGACATCGCCGTACTCCTTTGTGTGTCTGGAGTATCGGCTCGATCTGCGATATACGAAATTGTCGAAATGAGTGGAGCGGCTATACAAAATATTATGACCAAAAACCGCGATATCAGCTGGGATTTCTACCGCACCTTCCTGAGCGTGCTGAGTGACGGTTCGCTCTCTGCCGCCGCCCGCGAACTTGGGATCACCCAGCCAACGGCGGGGCGACACATAGGAGCTCTCGAGGAGGCCGTCGGTTTTCCGCTGTTCATCCGCTCGCCTCATGGCCTGATGCCGACGGAGGCGGCGCTGGCGCTTCGACCATACGCGGAAAATCTGGCGGCAACGACAGCAGCCCTGATGCGCGCGGCCTCCGGGGAGGTTGGCAAGATCGAAGGCACGGTGCGTATCAGCGCGTCAGATATCATCGGCGTCGAAATGCTGCCGCCGATCATCACGGCCATGCAGGAGACCCACCCGCGGCTTGAAATCGAACTCTCCCTTTCCGACACGCTGGAAGACCTGTTAAGGCGCGAAGCCGACATTGCCATTCGCATGACCGAACCGATGCAGGATGCGATCGTCATGCGCTACATCGGCAATTTCCGCCTGGGTTTTCATGCGACGCGCGACTACCTGGCAAAAGCGGGCGTGCCGAAGAGCACCGAAGATCTCAACCATCATCGCATGGTCGGTTTCGACCGCAAAACGCCCTTCATCCGCGCGGCCATTCATCGGATGCGCTCTCTTGAGCCCGATCTTCCCGATATCGAGGAAATCTCCTTCGAAATCCGCGCCGACAGCAATCTGGCGCAACTCGCCATGATCCGCGCGAGCGCCGGGATAGGCGTCTGCCAGATCGGCCTGGCGCGGAAAGACCCGCGGCTGGTCCAGGTTCTCCCGAACATTGACATCCCGCTCCATACCTGGGTCGCGATGCATGAAAATCTCAAGACCTCACCGCGGTGCCGCGCGGTTTTCAGCGCGCTGGTTGACGGTCTCAAAGGTCATCTGAAGGAAACCGATCCGGGAGCGCCGACCAAGAAGCGCTAGGGCAGCGGCGGCAGCCCAAGTTCCTCAAGGCCGCATGAGCGCCAGACCCGTCGAAGGCATATTGAAATAGTCGACGGACCGGACCGGCACGACCCGGCCCGGCTCAATCAGGCCGGTGGCGAGGTCTTGTCGACAACCTCTGCTTCCGGCCGGTCGCCGCCCTGGCTATGTTCCTCATGCCATTTGCCGCGCTCGTCCTGATAGCTGATTTCTTCGTCATCGCCGCCCACCTGCTGTTCGGCTGCTACAATGCGCGCAGCGGCGCGGGCGTCGTCATAGGTGGGAAAGGTCTCGGAATAAGCGCCGTTCATACGATAAGCGAAGCCTCCGTCGTGTTCGACGATCTCGTACACCACTTTGGTCATGCATGGTCCTCCTGTCTCAGTCGGCAACATGGCAACCACAACCGCGCTTCAAGCATTGCACCCGATGGGACAGCGCGGCGTGATCTGCATGTCCTGCAACATCACTATCCTACCAAAAGCATTCAAGCGCAAATGCTGCTTGATCTGAGGGACGATAGGCTACAGCCGACGACATGGGGAAGGGAAATTCATGGTGGGATCTATCATCAAGCAGGAGCGGATGCTGCTGCTGGCAATACCGGCGGCAATCGTCGCCTATTTAGCCGAGCACACGATATTCGAAGCGGGAAAGACGGCAGCGCTGATTGCCGCCGTCGTCCTCATCGGCCTCATCGTTCTGGTCTCGATGCGGGTTGCCCATCACGCGGAAATTCTTGCTGCAAAGGTCGGCGATCCCTACGGGACGATGATCCTGACGCTGTCGGCGGTCGCCGTCGAGGTGCTGATCCTCGCGATCATCATGAGCGAGTCCAGCTCGCCGACACTGGTGCGGGACACGATCTATTCCGCCGTCATGATCGACATTAACGGCATTCTGGGCCTCGCGGCCCTCCTCGGCGGCCTTCGCCACGGCGAGCAGCCTTACAATGACGATTCCGGCAAGACCTATGGCGTGATGATACTGACGGCCATGGGCATATCGATGATCGTGCCGGAATTCATTCCTGAACAGAGCTGGCATATCTACTCTGTCTTCACGATATTCGCGATGATTGCGCTTTATGCGCTCTTCCTCAAAATGCAGGTCGGTCCGCACAGCTATTTCTTCAGCTACACCTACCCAAAGAAGCCCCGTCCGGCCGGCCAGTCGAGGCAGGCGTCAGGCAGCCATGCGGGAGACGACGACAAAGGCAGCGTGCCGCTTTCCATCGGCCTCATCATCGCCGGCGTGGTGTTGATCGGCGTGCTGGCGGAATTCATGTCCGCCTTCCTCAGCGAAAGCCTTGAAGGAACCAGCGCACCGCCTGCCCTGATGGCGGTCGTGGTTGCGACGATCTCGGCCTCGCCTGAAATCCTGACTGCGCTCCGCTCCGCCCTTCGCGACCGCATGCAGGCGGTGGTCAACATCGCCATGGGCGCTTCGCTCTCGACGGTCATCCTGACCGTGCCTGTCATGGAGGGTATCGCGCTTTACACAGGCCAGCCCTTCATCATGGCGATGACACCAGTTCAGACCGTTATGGTCTTCATTACGCTCATCGCCGCTGCGATAAATCTGAATGACGGCGAGACGAATGCTATCGAGGGCATGACGCATTTCATTCTCTTCGCCACCTTCATCATGCTGCTGTTTCTGGGGCTCTGACCGAAACGAAAAACGCGGCATGGAAAGGCTTGTGACTTGAAAACAAAAAGCCCGACATCACTGCCGGGCTTTTCATTCACGATCGTTGGCCAATCAGCGGCAATCAGCGCAGAAGCGCTGGATACGCTTGCACGCCTCTTCCAGCAACGCCTCCGACGTGGCATAGGAAATGCGGAAGTTCGGGCCGAGGCCGAAGGCCGAACCCTGAACAACGGCAACGCCTTCGGCTTCCAGGAGCTCCGAGACGAAATCGGTATCGGTCTCGATGACCTTGCCCGAAGGCGCGGTCTTGCCGATCAGGCCGGCGCAGGACGGATACACGTAAAACGCGCCTTCCGGAGCCGGGCAGCTGATGCCCTTGGCCTGGTTGAGCATGGAAACGACCAGGTCGCGGCGGCCTTCGAAGATCTTCTTGTTCGCCGGAATGAAATCCTGCGTGCCGTTCAGAGCTTCGACAGCGGCCCATTGCGCAATCGAGCTTGCGCCCGAGGTCTGCTGGCCCTGGATCATGTCCATGGCCTTGATCAGCGGCAGCGGGCCGGCAGCGTAACCGATACGCCAGCCGGTCATGGCATAGGCCTTCGAGACACCATTCATCGTCAGCGTGCGGTCATAAAGCGAAGGCTCCACTTCCACCGGCGTGACGAATTTAAAGTCGCCATAGGTCAGGTGCTCATACATGTCATCCGTGAGGATCCACACGTGCGGGTGCTTAACGAGGACATCGGTCAGCGCCTTCAACTCGTCGTGCGAATAGGCCGCGCCCGACGGGTTGGACGGCGAGTTGAACACGAACCACTTCGTCTTCGGCGTGATCGCCTTTTCCAGCGCTTCCGGCTTCAGCTTGAAATTGTCTTCCAGCGTCGCGTCGACGAACACCGGCGTACCGCCGCAGATCGAGACCATCTCTGGATAGCTGACCCAGTACGGCGCCGGGATCACGACTTCATCACCCGGGTTCAGCGTCGCCATGAAAGCGTTGAACAGGATCTGCTTGCCGCCAGTGCCGACAATCGTCTGCTCCGGCTTGTAGTCGAGGCCGTTTTCACGCTTGAACTTGTCGGCAATTGCCTTGCGCAGTTCCGGAATGCCGGAAACGGGCGTGTATTTCGTTTCACCGCGCTTAATCGCGTCAATGGCCGCTTCCTTGATATTGTCGGGCGTATCGAAATCCGGCTCGCCGGCGCCAAGGCTAATCACATCGCGGCCCTGTGCTTTAAGCTCGCGGGCTTTCTGGCTAACGGCGATGGTGGCGGATGGCTTTACGCGGGAGAGAATGTCGGCAAGGAAGGCCATTTTAATCGGTCCTATTGGGGTTGACATCGCAGAGCTTGGAAATCTCGTCTGCTGCGGCAATTTCTATGTCGAAAGACGGGACCAGTTTCAAGGCCAAAAGCCGGCCAATCTGGCGTTGGGGGACAATTTAAGCCTTTCTTAACCCGGAAGTAACGCTTGTCGTGATACATTGACGGCAATAGGGGTCGTGTCTCTGTAGCTGGTGGAAAAATGGCGCCCAAAAGCATCTTTTCCAGTCTTGTCCGAGAGGTCGATGGCACGTGGTCCACGGCCTATCACATGTTCAACCTCAAATCGGCGCTGCAGCCCATTTTCCGAAGAACGGCAAATGGCGCGCTCGACATCGATTCATTCGAGGGTCTGGTGCGGCCTCATCGCAATGGCGAGCCAGTGACGCCGGGCGAATTTTTCTCGCTGGTCGCGCCCGGCGACATCGAGAACATCGACAGCATCCTGCGCACGGTCCACATCCTCAACACTGGCCGGCTAAACCGCGCCCGCGCCCGCATTTTCGTCAACTTTCACCCTGGCCTGTTCCAGACCCCGGCCAAGATGCGGCAGGAAGTGGAACGCATGCGCCTTGCGGCCCACGAGGCGGGCCTGACGGCCGATCGCATCGTGTGCGAAATTTCCGAGAAAAAGGCCTCCGACACGCAGATGGTCGCCGACTTCGCCTATCACATGCACGATATCGGTTTTCGCGTGGCGCTCGACGATTACGGTGCCGGCGATTCCGATATTGAAAGGGTCAAGCTCATCAAGCCTGACTACGTGAAATTTGAAGCAGGCTGGGTGCGGGATTTCATGCAGAATTCAGCGGGCGCCGCCCTTCTGCGTGTCATCGTCCGTCAGTTCCGGGAAGACGGCATCGAGCCGGTCTTCGAAGGGCTGGAGGCGAGCTGGCAGGTGGACTTGTGCGAGGACCTCGGCGTCGTCCTAATGCAGGGTTACATCCTGGCAAGGCCTGAACTTGCGCCGACGACGTTCGACACGCGTTTCCCTGAACTCGGCAGCACCTATTTCTCACCATCGCGGCCGGAAAAAAGCGGTGCGCCACTGGGATTTTTCAGAGAAGAGCCGCATCCCGCGCGCCAGACCCGGACATTCGGGAAACGGGGACTCTAAAGGCATACGCATCAAAAAAGCTGCCGCAAACCCCTCTGCCACAATATGGCCGCAATAAATGCCGCGGAACGCCAGAATTCGGTCTCCAAGCCGTCCATTTCGAAGCCTCTTTTATCCTTCAAGAACAGGGGCAAGAGGCGACAGCCATGTTTACCAACGACCGGAGTTCCGTTGAAAGGTTAAGGGCGCAGAGAACCCTGTTTTCCCTCTGGATGGCCGTTGCCGCTTTTCTTGTCATCGTCACCATGGCCGCAGGCATCGCAACCTCGGCCAATGCCGCCACACAGGCCGTGGACACGCTGCACACGGCGGCCATTCCCCAGGTTGCGGCAACGACGAAGGCCGGCCCGCATCTCCTGCTCATCGGTCTCTCCGCCGCCGCCTTCATCGGCCTTGCGATTGGCGGCCTGACGCTCACCCGGCGAAGCCTGAAGGACGAGGCGCGCCGCTTCAGGTAGGGCTACCTGCCTTTGCTTGCGGCGTTGGCATGTTGCTGCTAAAGCACCCGGGAACCAGTCGTCCGCATCGCCGGTTCGGCATTTCAAAAAATTCCTGTTTCCACGGCCGTGACTGAATGATCGCCCGGCCCTGCTGTGCGGTGCAAAGAATGACTCGTCTCCAGGCCAATATGCTGCTTCTGCTCGCCGCCGCGATCTGGGGTGGCGGGTTCGTCGCACAGTCCTCTGCCATGGCGTCCATCGGCCCGTTCTGGTTCGTCGGCCTTCGCTTCGCGATCGCCGCCATTGCCGTGCTGCCCTTTGCACTCATGGAAACGCGGTCGCGGAAATCACCGCCACGCCGGCGCGAAATCGGCAACTTCATGTTCGTCGGTCTCGCCCTGTTTGCCGGCGCAACCACGCAGCAGGTCGGGCTGCTGACAACAACCGTCACCAATTCCAGTTTCCTGACCGGGCTTTACGTCATCTTTGTGCCCGTCATCGCCGTCATTCTTTACCGTCGGCATCCCCACTGGATCGTCTGGCCATGCGCGCTGATGATGCTCGGCGGCATCTTCCTGCTCTCCGGCGGCGCTTTCGAAACGCTGACGAAAGGCGATTTTCTCAGTATCGTCTGCGCCTTCTTCTGGGCGATCCAGATTACGCTTGCTGGCCGCTTCGTTTCCGAGAGCGGAAGGCCGCTCGCGCTTTCGTGCACACAGTTCGCCGTTTGCTCCCTTCTGAGTTGCATGATCGGCGCTGTGTTCGAACCGCTGAGCTTTGCCGCGATCGAGGCGTCACTGGCGGAAATCCTCTATGTCGGTCTCGTGTCCTCCGGGCTCGCTTTCGTCCTGCAGGTCATCGGCCAGCGTTACACCACTGCCCCGCAGGCCGCGATCTTCCTGTCTTCGGAGGCGCTTTTCGGCGCGTTGCTGGCCTCGGTCTTCCTGAAAGAAACCATTTCGGGTGCAGGCTACGTCGGATGCCTGATCATTTTCGCCGCCATCCTCATGGTTGAACTGGTGCCCGAATTGACCCGTAAACGCCCCAAACCCCTGACCGAAACGACCTGACGCCGTCAAAACTGATTTTTCTGCTTTTCGCAGGAATTCGCCGCTTTGCACCTAAAATTTTGCCCCAAAGGCTGACGGAAACGGCAATTATTTCGGCAGATATACCATATGCGGAAAAAATGTGCGTTTCCTCGATGCAGTTCTACCGCAGGTTTTTTATCTGACAAAAAGCCCGTGAAAACTTTTGCTTGCCAATTTTAGATAAACGCAGCAATCTGTTGCGGTTCGGGCAATTTGCGAGCATGGGAAGGCCTATAAATTTGCGCACCGGGGACGCTATAAACCTCGGGCGGTGGGACGAAAAACGTTGGATGAGAACGCCATTACTTCCCGCTGCGAAGGTCCATTTTCTCACTAGTCAAGAACTGCCTGCCAACGCCCACGCGGGGCAAAACTGTAATGCTGCCTGTAGCTGAACGCGGGCAGAGCGAAAAGGACCTGATGCATGGCCGAAACTGGCACCGTAAAATTCTTCAATACCGACAAAGGCTTCGGCTTCATCAAGCCAGACAATGGTGGCGCTGATATCTTTGTTCACATCTCTGCCGTACAGGCTTCCGGCCTGTCCGGACTTTCAGAAAATCAGAAAGTGAGCTTCGACACGGAACCGGATCGTCGCGGCAAGGGGCCGAAGGCAGTCAATCTGCAGATTGCTGGCTGACCCTAAAACGGCTTTCTCTTCTAGTTGAAGCCCGGCAGGAATGCCGGGTTTTTTTATGCACAGCCGCGGGCCTGCCGTCACCGGCCGTCAGAGCCCCTTCAGATAGGGATTGTTGAGCCGCTCTTCGCCGAGCCGCCCACCGGGGCCATGGCCGCAGATGAAGCCCACGTCGTCTCCCAGCGGCAGGAGCTTGTCGCGAATGGACGCCATCAACTGCTCGTGGTTTCCGCCCGGCAAATCCGTGCGCCCCACCGACCCCGAAAACAGCACATCACCCACATGAGCGAAGTTCTGGTCTCGGTTGTAATAGATCACGTGACCGGGCGCGTGGCCAGGGCAGTGATAGACTTCGAAAATGTGCCCCCCGAAGGAAACCGTGTCGCCATCCTTCAGCCACGTATCGGGCGTCACATTCTTGAGACCGGTGATGCCGTATTTCTCCGCCTGCACTTCGATCCTCTCCAGCAAGGGCCGATCGTCCTCATGCGGCCCGATCACAGGGAGCGAAAGTTTGCCCCGCAATTCATCGGCACCGCCGGCGTGGTCGAGATGACCGTGCGTCAGCCAGATTTCCTTGAGCGTAATCCCGTTTTCCGCAACCACCTGAAGAATGACATCCACATCCCCGCCGGGGTCGACAACGACACCTTCCTTGGTGTCCTGATCGAACAGGATGGTGCAATTCTGCTCGAATGGCGTTACCGGAATAATGCCCGCCTGCAATTTACCCATATCCTGTTCTCCTGTCTGAAAGCTGATGTGTCCTATAGCCCGCGGGGGAGGAAGGCACAATGCCGACGACCGTTCCCCGCTTTTTTAGGCCGCGCAGACGCAAAGAAAATCGCTATTTTTTACAGGCACATAATAGGAAGGAGGGCCTGATATCCCTGAAAAATGTGGAACGCCCTGATGGTTGCGACGTTGTAGCACCAGTCTTGAAAGGAGTGAGACACATGGACAAGAAGCTTAAAATGCTGGTCGCTGGTGGCGCCTTTGCCTTGATGGCAGGCTATGCAAATGCCGCCATGGTCGCAACCACCGCATCGGATATTTCGGTCCGTTCCGGCCCGGGCGAGGACTATCCGGAACTCGGCCTTGCCACCCGTGGCAGCAACGCCGTGCTGGATGGCTGCATGGAGGGTAGCAGCTGGTGCCGCATTGAGGTGAACGGCCTGCGCGGTTGGGCCCATGCCGATTACCTGAACGTGATGTACGAAGGCTCGCCTGTGATCCTCAAGGAGCGCCGCACGGAACTCAGCGTTCCCGTTGTGACCTATGAGAAAACCGCGAGCGTACAGTCCGAGCCGAACCCGGGCGACCCGAATCTCGGCCGCGTGGGCGAAGTCGATCCGCCGCAGTCGGTCATCACCTATATTGATGAGCACCCCGCAGACACCGTCACCTATGATGGCGACATCGCCGTGGGGAGCGTCCTGCCGGCCGATACCCGTCTGGTTGAGGTCCCGGACTATCAGTACCGCTACGTCCGCGTGAACGACGTTCCGGTTCTCGTCGAACCCTCGACCCGCCGGATCGTTTACGTCTACCAGTAAATCCGGTTTATCAGCATTCGTTGATATGAAGAGCGCGGTCTGACCGCGCTCTTTTTCATGTCCGGCATCGGCTTTCCTGATTCCAGTTGCACCCGCACCCGCGCCATATTATCCACCGCAACAGAAAATGATTGGCGGCATTCTCCCGAGTGGACGCATTTTCGGCTATGTTTACAGAATATTGGCGCATTGACGCCTGTCAGCTATGATCAGACAGCCGCAGGATATGAAGGAACCGCAGTGCCACCGCAATCGCTAAAATCCGCCGCCGCAAGGCAGACACCGGCACTCCCGAAGGTTGATGACGGCAAGATCGATTTCGACACGATCGAGTCGCTGTTTTTCGCATATCGCGACTTTGTCTCCGATCCTGATGTCATCCTGTCGAAACTGGATTACGGACGCGCCCACCACCGTGTTGTCTATTTCGTCAGCCGGCAGCCGGGCATGACGGTGGCGGATTTGCTGGACACGCTTGGCATCACCAAGCAGAGCCTCGCCCGCGTGCTCAAACAGCTGATAGACGACGGCTACATCAGGCAGATGGCAGGTCCCGAAGATCGCCGCCAGCGCAGGCTTTACCCCACGCTCACGGGCCGCGAACTGGCGCTGGCGCTCAGCGAGCCACAATCGCGCCGCATCGACCGCGCGCTCGAAGGTCTGGGACCGGACGCGCGG
>NZ_JBQYSN010000060.1:0-30920 GCF_052686535.1 Agrobacterium sp. DKPNP3
CGAGAGAAGCAGGCTGGCGCGATGGCCCGCATGGCAAGAGAATGCCGCCGCCACCGCCCTCCAAGGCCGCACATTTCAGGATTGAAGACGGCGAGCGCAAGATCGACGTCAAATGTGCCGATGACGAGCCGATGAAGGCTTGCGCCGACATCATGATGCAGATCATCGACAAGATGAACGAATAGGGCTATCCAGCCTAGTCCCAAGGAGGCGGTACAGCAGTGCCGCCTCAGCAGAATTCCACCCGCGCCCTTAAGCCCCGCCCGCCGGCGCCATCCTCCAGCGCCAGCCGCCCGCCGAACAGCCCGGCTATTTCCTCGATGATGGCAAGTCCGAGGCCCGCACCCGGCGCCGCGTTTTCCTGCCCGCGTGCGAAGCGCTGGCGAACGATGGCGCGATTTTCGAGCGGGATGCCTGGGCCATTGTCTTCAACCTCCAGCCAGACAATCGCTTGCTCGCGGCCAACGCGCACGGTGACTTCCGCGCCGCGCCCGGAATAGTTGATGGCATTGGAAACGAGATTACCTATCAGTTCACCGATGAGGAGCGGTTCGGCGAGAATTGTCACCTCGCCCTCGCCTTCGAAACCGAGATCGATACCCGCCTCTGCGGCGCGCGGCACGAAATCGGCCGTCACGTTCTGCGCTACTGCGACAAGATCGATGGCGGAAAAATCATGTTTCTCGCTGGAGCCCGCGGCATCGATATTGGCCATGCGCAGAAGCTGGGCGAGGATATGTTCGGCATGCGCCACCGAAGCGCCGCCCTTCAGCGCCGCCGCCTGCGCTTCCTCGAGGCTCGTTGCGCGGGCGGAAAGCGCAAGCTGGGTGCTGATGATGGCGAGCGGCGTGCGCAGCTGGTGGCTGGCATTGCCGGTGAAGTGCCGGAGCGCATCCAGCGCCGATTGCAGCCGCACCATGAAGGAATTGACCGTCTCCACCAGGTTCTCCACCTCGACAGGCACGGATTGGCGGATGGGGTGCAGATCGTTCGGGCTGCGCTCGGCAATGGCTTCGCTCAATCGGTAAAGCGGCCTGAGCGAAATCGTCACGGCGATCCAGACGATGATCGCCGCCCCGAGGATCATGAACAGCAGCCGCAGCGCCGAGCGAAGGATAATCGCCTGCGCCAGCTGGCTGCGGGCAATGGTGGTTTCGGCAACCGTGACGGAAAAGGGGACGGAATTAATGCCGGTCGACGCGAAGCGCCTGATGGCAGCGACCCGGATCGGCTCATCGCGAAACACCGCATCGCGATAGGCGGGGGTATCGCCGTTTTTGTTTTCGACCGTCGGCAGGTTCTGGTAACCGGTGAGGAATTGTCCGTTGGGTCCGTCGACCCGGTAAAACACCCGGTCCTGCGCCGCCGATGTCAGCATTTCCAGCGCGACATAGGGAATATCCACCTCCAGCGAGCCGTCTTCCGCCACTACCACGCGTTCGGCAATGGCAAGCGCCGAACCGGAAAGCACCCGGTCTGAAACCACATTGGCGGTGTTCACCGCCTCGCGCCAGGTGTCGGTCAGCGCCACGCAGCCGATGATGGCAGTGGAGATGAGGAGCCAGCCTAGAAGTCGCCGCCTGAGCGAATAGGCGGCCTTGATCATTCCGCCATCTCCGGCAGTTTTTCGAGATAATAACCGATGCCGCGCGCCGTCTTCACCGTCAGCCCGTGGGGCGCAAGCCGCTTGCGCAGGCGGCTGACATATTGCTCGATGGCATTGGCGGAAATATCGTCGTCGAAGCCGGTCAGCGACTGCACGATCGCTTCCTTGGCGACCACCTTGCCGGCCCGCATGAAGAGCACCTCCAGCAACGCCACTTCACGGGCCGGAATATCGAGCGGGCGATCATCCGCCGAAAATGTGCGCGACGTCAGGTCGAACAGCACCTTGCCGAAACTGAGGACCGACGACCGAAGCCCGGCGTTGCGGCGCAGGAGAACACGCACGCGGGCCTCGAATTCGGCAACGTCGAAAGGCTTGATCATATAGTCGTCAGCGCCGAGATCGAGCCCTTTAACCTTTTCTTCCGGCGTGCCGCGCGCCGTCAGGATCAGCACTGCCGCCTTGTCCTGGCGCGAACGCATGGAGCGCAGCACCTCTATACCGTCCATTTCCGGCAGGTTGAGATCGAGAATGACCAGATCGAAACTTTCAGCCGCAATCGCGGCATCGGCGGAAGCGCCGTCGGATACCACATCCACCGCATAACCGCTGCCGCGCAGAAGCGCCGAAAGCCCTTCCGACAGCACCTGATTGTCCTCGACCAGCAAAATACGCAAATCTTCCTCCCGCAGCATTGCCGAGTTTAACCAGAGCCTTGCCGCTTGTGAATGGCAAGCGCCTGCTGCATGATCTTTTCCATGCGTATCTGCCTTCTCCTCTGCCTCTGTCTTTGCATGGCCTTCCCCGCGCTTGCGCAGGTTGCCATTTTTCCGGCCCCTTCGGGCAAGGCGGATGCCCAAACGCTGGTGGTCTACTCCTCTCTGGACGAGCCGCTGGCGACGCCGATGATCGAGGGCTTTCAGAAGGCCAATCCCGATATTGCCGTCCATTACGAGGATATGCTGACCGGCGAAATCTATGACCGCATCGTCAAGGAAACCGATGCTGGCAAGAAGACCGCCGATTTCGCCTTCTCTTCCGCCATGGATCTGCAGGTGAAGCTGAGCAATGACGGTTATGCCCAGCGTTCCGATCTCGCCATGAGCGCCCGCTGGCCCGCCTGGGCGAACTGGCGCAATACGGCTTACGCGCTGACCTTCGAGCCGGCTGTCTTCGTTTATCACAAGCCGAGCTTCACCACCGAGAAGCCACCCGCCACCCGCGCCGAATTTGTCGATTATCTCGAACGCCACGCTAAAGAGGTGCATGGCCGCATCGCGACCTATGACATCGAGCGCTCCGGCGTCGGCTTTCTGTTCATGTCGCGCGACCAGGAGCAGTTCGGCGATATCTGGAACGTCATCAAGGCCATGGGTGCTGCGGGCGTAAAAGTCTATTCCACCTCGTCCGCCATTCTGGAGCGTGTCTCCGACGGGCGCTTCGTGATGGGCTATAATATCCTCGGCTCCTATGCGGCGGACTGGGCCTCGCGCCACCCGGATGTCGGCATCGTGCTGCCGAAAGACTATACCGTGGTCATGTCACGCATCGGGCTGGTGCCGGAGGCGGCCGCAAATCCCGAACTTGGCCGGCGGTATCTCGAATTCTTCATGTCGAAGGAAGGCCAGACGATCATGGCCCGGCAATTGCAGATCCCTGCCGTCAGCCCGGAGGTGGCCGGCGAAAACACCGCCAACACCATGCAGGCCATCCATGGCGCGCAATTGCGGCCCGTGCCGGTCAGCCCCGGCCTGATGGTCTATCTGGATCAGGTCAAGCGCAGCCGCTTGATCGAGCGCTGGAACGAAGCCTTGCGGTCACAATAACACCGTCAGACACAAAGCTTTACGGTTTGCAGAAATTAATAGAGAGTAAATGAGCGAGGACTTGCTTAACGTCAGTTAGATGACAGCTTTTTATGATGCTCTGCAATCCTTCTTCATTCCGTGGAGGCGGAAGAAGATGCGGGAGGACATCCGGGACGATTCCAAAGACCGAGCGTTTTGATTTCAACGCCGGCAAAGCTGCGTCCCCAGAAATCCCTTCCGCATAAACGAAAAATGACGCCCGGAAAGGGCATCCTGAGGAGGGTTTTCGACGTGAAACATTTTCTTATCAGCACATTCCTGGCGGGCATGATCGCTCTTCCGGCAGCTGCCGCGGACTACACGATCATTGCGCCTGCCAACCCCGGCGGTGGCTGGGACCAGACCGCGCGCTCGCTGCAGACGGTCCTGCAGGAAGAAGGCATTTCCAAGAGTGTCCAGGTGCAGAACGTACCGGGCGCCGGCGGCACCATCGGTCTTGCGCAGTTTGCCAGCCAGCAGAAGGGTAACCCGAACGCCCTCATCGTCGGCGGTTACGTGATGGTCGGCGCGATCCTCACCAACAATGCGCCCGTAACACTGAAGGAAGTGACGCCGATTGCCCGCCTGACGGGTGAATATGAGGCCGTTGTCGTCCCGGCATCGTCGCCTATCAAGACCATGGCCGAACTCGTCGAGCAGTTGAAGAAAGATCCGGGCAGCGTGTCCTGGGGCGGCGGCTCTGCCGGCGGCACCGACCATATCGCCGTTGGCCTGATCGCCAAGGCGGCAGGGGTTGACCCCACCAAGATCAACTACATCGCCTATTCCGGCGGCGGCGAAGCACTTGCCTCGATCCTCGGTTCGCAGGTCACGGCTGGCGTTTCCGGCTACGGCGAATTCGAAGGTCAGGTCAAGGCCGGCACGCTGCGCCTTCTTGCCGTCACCAGCGAAAACCGTCTCGAAGGCGTCGACGCACCGACGCTGAAGGAAAGCGGTCTTGATGTCGTCGTGCAGAACTGGCGCATGGTTGCAGCTCCTCCCGGTATTTCCGCCGATCAGGAAAAGGCCGTCAATGCCGACATCGAAAAGCTGGTGAAGTCCGCCAAGTGGCAGGAAACCCTGAAGACCAAGGGCTGGATGGATACCTATCTCGCCGGTGACGCCTTCAAGGAACAGCTTGCCAAGGACACCGCCGCTACCGAAACCATCCTCAAAGACATCGGACTGGTGAAAAAATGAGCCAGGGTTTCAACCCCTCGCACGATCAGAAGCGTCGCCCCGACTGGGCGGCGCTGGTGATCGCTGTCGCCCTCGTCATCGTCGCCGGCGTGATCTTCTGGGATAGCGCCCGCCTGGCCAGTGTCACCGGTTACTCCCCGGTCGGCCCGGCCACCGTGCCTTACGCGATTGCCTTCTGTCTTGTCGGCCTGGCGATCTGGACGGCCATCGAGGCCTGGCGCGGGGATTTTCCCGAACGCGACAAACAGGAAATCGCCCCGGTCATCTGGGTCGTCGCGGGCCTTGCCGCGCAGATGCTGCTTTTGAACCTGGCCGGGTTCTCCATCGCCACCGGTTTGCTGTTTGCTTTCACGGCGCGCGCTTTCGGCAAACGCAAGCTCTGGTTTTCGATCCCGGTCGGCATCGTGCTGAGCTTCGTCATCTGGGTGGTATTTGCCCAGCTGCTGCAATTGTCTCTGCCCGCTGGCCCATTGGAACGGCTGTTCTTCTGACAGCCATTCCGACGACATCAGAGATCACGGGAACAGCCGGCGCGTCGTGACGACGAAGCCAGCCGTTCCGCCCGCCCTACCGCTCGACAGGGGGACATCTGTCCATGAGTACCTTTGAATTCCTGCTGCACGGTCTTGAGGTTGCCGCCCAACCCATGAACCTGCTCTACGCGCTGATCGGCGTGACCCTCGGCACCGCCGTCGGCGTTCTGCCGGGCATCGGCCCGGCGCTGACCGTCGCGCTGCTTCTTCCCGTCACCTACCGGCTCGATCCCGCCGGTTCGCTCATCATGTTCGCCGGCATCTATTATGGCGGCATGTATGGCGGCTCGACCACCTCGATCCTGCTCAACACACCGGGCGAAAGCGCCTCGATCGTGACGGCGCTGGAAGGCAACAAGATGGCGCGCAAGGGCAGAGGCGGTCCGGCGCTTGCCACCGCCGCCATCGGCTCCTTCGTCGCCGGCCTCATCGCCACCATCGCACTCGCCTTCATCGCGCCCTATATCGTCAAGCTGGCGCTGGTCTTTGGCCCGCGTGAATATTTCGCGCTGATGGTCCTCGCTTTTGTCACCGTTTCCTCCGCTTTCGGCGATTCGGCGCTGCGTGGCCTCACCTCGCTCTTCATCGGTTTCGCACTTGCCATCGTCGGCATCGACCAGCTGACCGGACAGACCCGCATGAGCTTCGGCATTCCCGACCTGCTTGACGGCGTCGAAGTGACGACGCTTGCCGTGGCCATGTTTGCGATTGGCGAAACACTCTTCATCGTCGCCCAGGGCAATAGCGGCCCCGACAAGGTGGAGGCGGTCAAGGGTTCGGTGTGGATGAATGCGCAGGATTGGGCACGCTCGTGGAAAGCCTGGCTGCGCGGCACGCTGATTGGCTTCCCCATCGGCGCGATGCCGGCGGGCGGCGCTGAAATCGGCACCTTCCTTTCCTACGCCACCGAAAAGAAGCTGACCAAATATCCGGAAGAATTTGGCAACGGCGCGATTGAAGGCGTGGCGGGTCCGGAAGCGGCGAACAACGCCTCGGCCGCCGGCACGCTGGTGCCGCTCCTGACGCTCGGCCTGCCGACGACGGCGACCGCCGCCATCATGCTCGCCGGCTTCCAGCAATATGGCCTGCAGCCCGGCCCCCTGCTGTTTGCGACCAACCCGCAGCTCGTCTGGGGCCTGATCGCCAGCCTGTTCATCGCCAACCTGATGCTCCTGGTGCTGAACCTGCCGCTCGTTGGCCTGTGGGTAAAGCTGCTGACCATCCCGAAGCCCTGGCTTTACGCCGGCATCCTGCTGTTTGCGACGCTCGGCACCATCGGCGCCAATCCGTCGGTGTTCGAACTCGGCATGCTGCTCGCTTTCGGTATCCTCGGCTACATCATGCGCATCTTCGGTTACCCGATCGCGCCTGCGGTCGTCGGTCTCATCCTCGGCCCGCTTGCCGAACAGCAGCTGCGCCGGGCGCTGGCCATCGGTCAGGGCGATCCGACGGTACTTTTCACCTCGCCGATTGCCGTTGGCCTCTTCATCGTCGCGGCAGCCGCCTTCATCATTCCGCTGATCATGCGTATCCGCGGCCGCGGTGAAGTACTGACCCAGCTTGCTGCCAACGAGGACTGAGAATTAAAGAGCCTCCCAAGGCAACTGGCCCGGTATCTTCGGATGCGGGGCCTTTTTTGTGGAACGTTATCGATTGCCGCACGGTTCGGGCAGCATGGAACACAACCGGCAACCGACTGTCTTGCGTTCAGACTGCGTAACGAAACCGACTTTTCCGATGATCCCGCTCCCCCGGACATGGTACAGTTGACGAAGGCGATAGGAACAGACCATGAGACCTCTAGCGATCCTGACCATCCTTGCTTTGACCGGCTGCAGCGCCGGCGCCCACGATGTCGAGCCCATTCCTGGCAGCATCACCTATGGCGGGCAACCGCGTACCAAGCTTGAAAAATCCCCGGTCGGCAGCACACTTAGCCACGAATTCGTGATGGGCGACGGACGTCTCGCCATCGAGACGTACCGCATCCAGCCGGATCGCTCGCTGAAACTCGAACGCCGCGAAATCATCGGCGACTGGCCGCCGAACTGAGCAGGGGTGTCGAACCCATTTCCGGTCATCTGACGTCGAAATGGAACAGGGCACAGGCCGTTGCGTTATACGACGGACTTTCCAAAGCGGCTTTCCGTCCGCCCTTCCCAGGAGACTTCGATGAAGACCCACAAGACGAAAAACGACCTGCCTTCCAATGCAAAATCGACCGTGATCGGCATTCTCAACGAGAACCTCGCGTCGATCATCGATCTCGCGCTTATCACCAAGCAGGCGCACTGGAACCTCAAGGGCCCGCAATTCATCGCCGTCCACGAGCTGCTCGACAAGTTCCGCGCGCTGATTGACAAGCATAGCGATACGATCGCGGAACGCGCCGTGCAGCTTGGCGGCACCGCGCTCGGCAGCACGCAGACGGTTGCGTCAGCGACGAAGCTCAAGGCCTATCCGACGGACATTTATACGATCCATGATCACCTGGCAGCGCTGATCGAGCGCTACGGCGACGTGGCCAACATGGTCCGCAAGGCGATCGACGATTCCGACGAGGCAGGCGACCCCACGACGGCGGACATTTTCACCGCCGCCTCGCGCGACCTCGACAAGTCGCTTTGGTTCCTCGAAGCGCATGTGCAGGAAAAGAACTGAGCCGACCTAACGGCTTAAAAACAGCAAAGCGCCCGGTCCAACCGGGCGCTGTCTGTTTCAAGCGGCGTTATTTTGACGCGTCAATGGCGCCGCAAGACGGCGCGCCCGATATCTCTCAGCATGTCATGATCGAGAATGCCACGCTGGGCGCTGCGGATCAAAACCGCTGCGCATTCATTGGCAACGTGGCTGCTGCGATCCTGAAAGCACTCGAAGCACACGCCATCGAAAATGTTTTGTAGATCGGTAATCTGCTCCGGCGACAGTTGTGCGCCAACCCGTTCAAAAGCTGCATACGACAAGGCTCATCCTCCTGATGATTTGCCAAGTATCGTTTCTTTTTTTCGTGGACAGGAGATTTGTACACCTGAACGAATCACTTGTCGAATCAGATTTTAACCAAATGTAAACGGGTCATTTTCTGTGCCGACTGCCGGCTTCTTCCTGAGAGCCGGGTATAAAGGGCAGCGGAAACAGCATCTTCCGGCCGGACCCCACCCTTGGACACTGGCGATACCGCCTGCGGTCACAAGAAGACGGATTTCCGCAAAAACCTCAAAATAATCTGTTGCATTCCAAAAACGTTTGAGCGATATAGCAGCCGTCGCCGCTTCGGCGGCCCACGGTTCAGCGAACTACCCCGGACCGGTGGATTTGAGCGGGTGTAGCTCAGGGGTAGAGCACAACCTTGCCAAGGTTGGGGTCGAGGGTTCAAATCCCTTCGCCCGCTCCAAAATTTCAGGGCAAGCCGGATAAAGCTTCCTTCAACGATACGGAACGCGTCGTTGTTGCCGGACCGGCCATGCCCCCGTGAAATTCCGCCAATTCATCCGGACGGCCAAAAGACACGGAAACGCCGACATTATTGAAGAAATAACTGTCACAAGGCGCTCGTTGATCTTGGCTTCGGCCGTAAAATGAGTATGGTGGCCTACCGTTTTTTTCCGACCTCAAGAGGGGCATATGCAAGTTCTAGTACGCGATAACAATGTCGACCAGGCATTGCGCATCCTGAAGAAGAAACTCCAGCGCGAAGGCGTCTTCCGCGAAATGCGTCTGCGCGAAGCTTTTGAAAAGCCGTCGATCAAGAAGGCACGTGAGAAGGCAGAAGCTGTCAGCCGCCAGAGAAAGCTTGCCCGCAAGCAGATGCAGCGCGACGGCCTTCTTCCCTCGAAGCCGAAGAAGACCCGGTAACCAGACTTCTGGTATCGTCATCGGCAATGTCGATGGCGCGGTTCTGCGGAAACAGCGGACCGCGATGGTAGTTTTGCGTCTATGCGCCCGGGGCCTCAAGGCTGGCGGGCGCATGCTGTTTTAGGGCCCTGGTCCGATACCTCGTGCAGCGCCGCAGGCATGCCGAAGGTGAGACATTCCGGTCCGCATTGCCGGGCTCCGTACGCGGACGTTCCGCGCCAGCCGCGGCCGCGATGACATCGCCACCCCATTTCCCGTTTTCGCAGATGGAGGAACCGATGCAGGTCAAAGCCGCGATATTGCGCAAGACGCATACGCCCCGCCCCTACGCTATCAGCAAACCGCTGACGATCGATGAGATCGACCTTGATCCTCCCGGTCCGGGCGAAGTCCTTGTACGCATCCGCGCGGCTGGACTCTGCCATTCCGATCTTTCCGTCATCAACGGCGACAGGCCCCGCCCAATGCCGATGGCGCTTGGCCACGAAGCCGCCGGCACCGTCGAAGCGCTGGGCGAAGGCGTTGTCGATCTCGAGCCGGGCGATCATGTCGTCATGGTCTTCATGCCGAGTTGCGGACATTGCCTTCCCTGTGCGGAAGGCAGGCCAGCGCTGTGCGAACCAGGCGCGGCCGCCAATGGGGCAGGCACACTGCTGGGTGGCGCAAGGCGGCTGAACTATCGCGGCGAGGCCGTGCACCATCACCTTGGCGTGTCGGCATTTGCCGAATACGCGGTCGTGTCGCGCCATTCGCTGGTTAAGATCGACCGGGACCTTCCCTTTGTCGAGGCGGCCCTGTTCGGCTGCGCAGTTCTGACCGGCGTCGGCGCCGTTGTGAATACTGCGGCGCTGAAAGCAGGTTCGACCGCTGTTGTCATCGGGCTCGGCGGCGTTGGCCTTGCAGCGGTCCTTGGCGCGCGGGCGGCGGGCGCGAGCAAAATCGTCGCCGTTGACCTTTCCTCCGAAAAACTCGCGCTCGCCCGCGAACTCGGCGCCACTGCCGTCGTGAATGGAGGCGACGAGGATGCTGTCGAGCAGGTGCGCGCCATCACATCTGGGGGCGCGGATTATGCCTTCGAAATGGCCGGGTCCGTCCGTGCGCTTGAAAACGCGTTCAAGATGACCAGACGCGGCGGCACGACGGTGACGGCGGGCTTGCCGCCCCCGGGCGCCGCGCTGCCGGTCAATGTCGTTCAACTCGTCGCGGAAGAGCGAACGCTGAAGGGCAGCTATATCGGCACCTGCGTACCCCTGCGGGATATTCCGCGCTTCATCGCCCTTTATCGCGATGGCCGATTGCCGGTGAACCGTCTTCTAAGCGCAAGGCTCAAGCTCGAGGATATCAACGAGGCTTTCGACCGCTTGCATGATGGCAGCGCGGTCAGGCAGGTCATCGAATTCTGAACCGGGGCCGGAACGCCCCGCGGAGCCGCAGACATTCGTTCCCGGGACATTGACAAAAAGGTTGCACAAGGTGGCACCCGCCGATTTTAATGACGGGGCGACACATGCAACCAGCCGGCGGGAGGACAACGATGGATGAGGCATACAGGTGGCGGCACATGGCAAGTGCGCCCAAGGACGGTAACCGGATTCTCGTCACGATCGGCGCGTCGGAACAGGGACCGGCCCAGGTTGACCTTGCCTATTGGTCAAAAGGCGATCAATTCGGGGCAGAAGGCTGGCGCTCCTCAGATTCGTCCCCAGGGCGCATCATTGAATATGCGGAAACGGAACTGAAGTGTTGGTTGCCCGTGCCTGCCGCCAATAATGACCGCCCTTCCATGCCGACACCCTGGGAGGGTGAAGACGACCGCGAACTGGACGGATCGGGCATATGACGGCGGTCGGTTCCCTGCACTGAGATCAGGCAGACACGGAAAGGGAGGAGCAACGCCCCTCCCCTTTTGATCGTCAGGCAGGCTCGTCCCAAACGGGCGCAAGACCATCCGGTGAAACGATGCGGCCGCCGGCAACAGCGCGTGCCCTGATTGTGGCCATCTCCTCGTCAGAAAGCGCAAAGTCGAAAATCGCGACATTTTCCGCGACCCGCGCTTCGCTGACTGTCTTCGACAGCGCAATCACGCCCTCCTGCTGAACGAGCCAGCGCAGCACGATCTGCGCGACGGACTTGCCGTGTCCGGCAGCGATGTCCTTCAGCACAGGGTCGGAAAAGACCTTGCCGTCGGCCATGCCGTAATAGCCGGTGATCGCCATCCCCGCCTCTCTGGCCGCCTCGATCACGGCGTCCTGGTTGAGATAGGGATGATACTCGATCTGGTTGGTAACGATCGGCGCCTCGGAAAGTGCAACCGACTGGGCCATCAGGTTTCTATTAAAGTTGGAAACGCCGATGTGGCGTACCTTGCCTGCCTTCCTCACCTCGTTCAGCGCGCCGATCTGTTCGGCA
Source organism: Agrobacterium sp. DKPNP3 (assembly GCF_052686535.1). Lineage (NCBI taxonomy): Bacteria > Pseudomonadati > Pseudomonadota > Alphaproteobacteria > Hyphomicrobiales > Rhizobiaceae > Agrobacterium > Agrobacterium sp. DKPNP3. The sequence goes on from NZ_JBQYSN010000060.1 coordinate 11,451, forward strand.
AGCGGCACCGCCTCGTTCGGCCAGTGCAGCAGCAGCAGGTCCACATGATCGGTCCTCAGCTTCCTCAGGCTTTCGTCGACGGAAGCGAGAAAGGCATCATGCCGGTAATTCTCCACCCACACTTTGGTCGTCAGGAAAATATCGTTGCGGGCGACGCCTGAATTGACGATGGCCTCGCCGACCTCTCCCTCGTTGCCGTAAATCTGGGCGGTATCGATATGACGGAAACCGGCCCTCAAGGCGTGGGGAACGATTCGCAGAACATCAGGACCGGGAATACGAAACGTGCCGAAACCGAGCGCCGGGATCGACGCACCACTGGCAGTCACATTAAACATATATTTTCTCCTTTGATGTGATCCGGCAGATCGGGTGCTGCCGGAATTTATACGCAAGTTCAGGCGGTCTTCAGCGTCACCGCGGCGCGCCGATCGAGCGTGCTGCTCCAGATGGTCAGAAGCAGGGCAACCGCGACGAGGATGGCGCCGACCCAGGGTGTGGCTCCTAGACCCATCGGCGATTCGACCACCAGACCGCCGAGCCACGCACCAATGGCGATGCCGAGGTTGAAGGCGGCGATGTTGAGCGCCGAGGCGACATCAACGGCACCGGGGCGATGCTGCTTGGCAAGCTGCACCACATAAAGCTGCAGGCCGGGCACATTGGCGAAAGAGAGGAAACCAAGCGCTGCAAGCGTGACCAACGTCAGCACCGGCGAAACGGCGGTGAAGGAAAAGACGAGCAGCACGATGGCCTGGGCCAGAAAGAGACCAACGAGGGCCTTGACCGGATTATGGTTCGCAATCCTGCCGCCGCCGATATTGCCGGCGGCAATCGCGATGCCGTAAAGCACGAGGATCAGGCTGACGCTCTTTTCCGAAAAGCCGGTCACATCCTGCAGGATGGGCGCAAGGAAGGTGAAGGCGACGAAGGTGCCGCCGTAACCGAGTGCCGTCATGGCGAATACGATGAGCAGGCGGCCGGACCCGAGAACCCGCACCTGATCCAGCAGGCTCGCCGGCGGCGCCTTCTTGAGCGTGTTCGGCAGAAGCGTCGCAATGCCCAGAAAGGCGACGATACCGAGGGCGGCAACTGCCCAGAAGGTGGCGCGCCAGCCGAAGACCTGACCGATATAGGTGCCGAGCGGAACACCGGTGACGATGGCGACCGTGAGCCCCATGAACATCATGGCAATGGCCGAGGCGCGGCGGTTTTCCGGCACGAGATCGGCTGCGATGGTGGAGCCGACCGAGAAAAAGACGCCGTGGGCGAAGGCGGCGATGACACGGGCGACCAGCAGCATCTCATAACTGGGTGAGAGGGCTGCGAGACTGTTACCGACGATGAACAGGGCCATCAGGCCGAGCAGCAGCGGCTTCCTCTCTATCTTCCCGGTCAATGCCGTGAGGATCGGCGCACCGAAGGTCACGCCCAGCGCATAGACGCTGACGATGAGGCCGGCGAGCGGCAGGGTGATATGAAGATCGTTTGCGACGGTTGGCAGCAGACCGACAATGACGAACTCCGTTGTTCCGATCGCATAAGCCGCGATCGTCAGGGCAAATATAGCCAATGGCATGACGAATACCTCTTCGCCCGCAAGGGGATCGCGGGCCTTCTGGACAGCATGTGCTGCCCGGTTGGATCAAATCGATGCAGACAATATGGGCGAAGGGGACTTGCATGATAACAGGCAAAGCCGGATAAATACCTTTGAATTGAATTCATAGGTAGGAAGCGATGGACAACAGGGCCGGAGAGATGGAAGTCTTCGTGGCGGCGGCGGAACTCGGCAGTTTTTCAGCCGCCGGGCGTCGGCTGAAGCTCTCGCCCTCGGCGGTCAGCAAACTTGTCACACGTATCGAAGATCGTCTTGGAACGAGGCTGCTGGCCCGCTCCACCCGACTCGTCACGCTCACGCCCGAGGGCGAGGTCTATTTGGCGCGGGCACGACGAATCCTCGCCGATATCGCCGAGACCGAGCAGATCGTGGCGAGCGGCGGCAAGGTCGTGCCGCGCGGCCTTCTGCGAGTCAACGCGACGCTCGGCTTCGGCGAACGTTATCTCCTGCCGCTAGCGCCGGAATTCCTGTCGCTCTATCCGGAAATCGAACTCGATATTTCGCTCACCGACGGCGTCATCAGCCTGATCGAGGAACGTACGGACATCGCAATCCGCTCCGGCGCGATGGGCGATTCCTCTCTGAAGGCAAAAAAGCTGAAGGAGGTCCGCCGCGTGATCGTCGCCTCGCCTGCCTATATCGAGCAACATGGCCTGCCGGACACGCCGCAGGATCTGGCGCGGCATAATTGCCTGAGTTTTAATTTCAGCCGCAGCCTCAACGAATGGCCGTTCCGCGACCCTGCTTCCGGCGATCTCTATCGCCTTCCTGTCACGGGTAATGCCTCGGTCAATAGCGGCATGGCGATGCGCAGGCTCTGCCTCGCGGGCTTGGGGATGGGGCGCATGGGCGAATTTCACGTCAAGCCCGATATCGAGGCAGGACTGCTCGTGCCGGTGCTGGAGGACTATAATGCCGAGGACCTGGAGGTGATCCACGCCGTCTACGCCGGCCACGAGCATCTCGCCGCCCGGGTACGCGCCTTTATCGATTTCGTTGCCGCGAGAGCCGGGCGGGACTGATCGTTTACATCAGCCCATGCACCAGCTTCGCCAACCAGTCGACAAAAACGCGGACCTTGTTCGTCACATGCCGGGTCTGCGGATAGACCACATAGATCGGCATCGCCTCCCGTCGCCATTCGGAAAGCACCGGCACCAGCTCTCCGCGCGACAGCGCATCCCGCACCATGAAGATCGGCAGCTGCACGATGCCCATGCCGGCGAGCGCCGCATTGAGATAGGTACGGCTGTCGTTGACGGAAACGACGTAGTTGGGCGTCAACTCAACGCTGCGTATGCCATTGTCGAAGGAGGCCGGCATGATCTGACCCGTGGTGGCATTGAGGTAACCCACCGATAAATGATCTTTTTCGAGGTCCTCGGGCTCCTGCGGCATGCCGAACTTCTGGATATAGGACGGCGACGCAAATGTTTCGAACCGGAGTTCGCCTACTTTTCGGGCAATCAGCGACTGATCGCGCAACATGCCGACGCGCAACGCGCAGTCGACATTTTCAGCGATATAGTCGACCAGACGGTCACCGACGCCGAGGTCGAGGCGGATTTGCGGATAGCGCTGGTAAAATTCGCAAAGATGTGGGATAACGACGAGGTCCGCAAAGACACCTGCCATTTCCACACGCAACCGGCCCGACGGCTGCACCTGCGCGCTGGACATACTGCCGTCAAGTTCTTCAATTTCCGATAAAATCTGCGATGCGCGCTCATAATAGAGAGCACCGTCCGTTGTGAGCATGACCCGCCGCGTTGTGCGGTTGAGAAGCGTGGTCTGCAAATGCGCCTCGAGCGCCTGTACCATGTTGGTAACCGTGGTTTTCGGCATGCTCAGCGCGGTCGCGGCCCGGCTGAAATTACCGGTTTCCACGACCCGCGTAAAAACCCGCATGGCGGAGAGCTGATCCATGATGCGATTATCCGTATATTTGGAATAGTGTTTTCATTTTAGCGTAGTTGATCATTTTTCCCCGAACAATAATATAAATTTCAGATTTTGCAAATATGGTGCACTGCCGATGGTGGCGCACGGGACCGGATCAGATGAACGCGCACTGGGAAAACATCAAAAGCTGCGGGGGCCTCGCATCCCAGCTTTCCGTGCGCCGGTATGAGGGTGCAAACCTTTGCAGCCAGCCGCCCGTGGTGCTTTACCTGCGCGGCGGATCGTTTCTGCAACCCGGCCTTGAGCCTGATGGAAATTGCCCCGAGCTTCCGGTGGCCCGCGCGCTTGCAGAAAGCGGCGCAGTGGTCGTGGAAGCCGACTACAGCAAGCCGTCCGGCAACGAGTTTCCGATGGTTATCGACTGTGCTTACGAGGCGCTCGATCATCTGAACCGGGATCGCAAGCATTATGGCGGCGCGAAATCGCTGCTGTTCGTGGCGGGCGAAGAAGCTGGTGGCAATGTGGCGGCGGGGCTTGCCTTGAAGGCCCGTGACCGCATGCCCGGCAAGCTCGCAGGCCAGATACTTCTGTCGCCCATGATCGACCCGATGATGACGACGGAATCCTTCCGCGACGCGGACAGGATCGGCATGCGCCAGCGCTGGGCGGATGGCTGGAGCCATTACCTTGCCAAGGCCTGCGGGTTTTTCCACCCCTATGCCGCACCCTGCCAGTGCACGCGGCTGAACCGGGTAGCGCCGGCGCTGATCTTTACCGCCGAGGATGATCCTCTGCGCGACGAGACGGTCAATTATGGAGACCGTCTTATCGCCTCGGGTGTCAGCGTCCGGAGCCATGTTTTCCCCGCCGGCGTCGGCTGGACGGGGCTTTATCAAGGAGAGGGCGGCGGATGGGTCCCTTCCATCTGTTCGGAGTTCAAGACTTTCGTTGACCAGTTAAAACACTGAATACCGCATTTATTGAGAAACTGATCGGCTCCTGATCTGGGGCCAAGGAGATACCCATGACGCTGAACACAAAGCGCCGGGCCCTGACGGGCGCCGGCATCGGGCTTGCCGTGTCCGTTGCAGCCGCAGCACTGTTTTTCGACCTGCCTACCAGCCGCAACGCAACGGCCGCTTCCACGCCCGCTGAAACACCGGCAATCCCGGTCACCGTCGCGAAGGTGGAAAGCCGCGACGTGATGCGCTGGGAGGAATTTTCCGGCCGTCTGGAGGCCGTAGACCGGGTGCAGATCCGCTCCCGCGTCGCCGGCCAGATCAAGGCCGTGCATTTCCGCGAGGGCGCGCTGGTGAAGGAAGGCGATCCCCTCTTCACCATCGATCCGGCCCCCTATCAGGCCGCCGTTGCCGGCGCTGAAGGGCAGGTCGCCTCGGCCGAAGCCAAGGTGAGCCTCGCGAAAACCGAACTCGACCGTGGCCGCCGGCTTTCCGACAATCGCACGATCTCCCAGAGCGATCTCGACCAGCGCCAGAGCTCGTTTGCGGATGCCGAAGCCCAGCTTCGCGCCGCCCGCGCAGCATTGACGACGGCGCAACTCGATCTCGGCTACACCGAAATCCGCGCCCCTGTTTCGGGCCGCGTCGGCCGCATCGAAATCACCGCCGGCAACCTCGTCGCCGCCGGCTCCACCTCGCCGGCCCTGACGACACTCGTCTCGGTCAACCCGATCTATGCAAGCTTCAATGCCAGCGAAGGCACGGTGGCGAAGGCTCTTGCCGAGCTGCCGAAAACCGATGGCGCCCTGCCCGCGCTGGAACAGATACCGGTTGAAATCGGCACGCTTTCGGATGAAGGCACGCCGATCAAGGGCACGCTGCACCTGATCGACAACCAGGTGGATTCGGCCAGCGGCACCATTGGTGTGCGCGCCATCTTCGACAATCCGGACGGCAGAATGATCCCCGGCCAGTTCGTGCGGGTCCGCATGGGCGAACCGAAGCCGGAAAACCGCATCGTCATCAGCGACCGCGCCATCGGCACGGACCAGGACAAGCGCTTCGTCTTCGTGGTCGATGCCGAAAACAAGGTGAGCTACCGCCAGATCAAGCCCGGTGCACCGGCAGACGGTCAGCGCATCATCGACAGCGGTCTTGCCGCGGGTGATACGATCGTCGTCAACGGCCTGCAGCGCATCCGTCCCGGCGCGACCATTGCACCGCAGGCGGAAGACAAGGTTGCTGCTTCGCAGTAACCCACCTCTTTGATCAGTAAGCGTCCCGCGCTTTCGCGAGACGCCCCTTCAGACAGAACCGGCCTTCACCGGCGGCAATCCTGCCGCCGGAGCGGCCTTCGCATTCCAAAATATACCCGGAGAGGGACTGGATATGAATATTTCCAGATTTTTTGTCGACCGGCCGGTATTCGCCGGCGTCTTGTCGATCCTGATTGTGGTGGCAGGCCTTCTTGGCATGCGCGCCCTGCCGATTTCGGAATATCCCGAAGTCGTTCCGCCATCCGTCGTCGTGCGCGCCACCTATCCCGGTGCGAACCCGACCGTTATCGCTGAAACCGTCGCGACACCGCTCGAAGAACAGATCAACGGTGTCGAGGACATGCTCTACATGGGCAGCCAGGCGACATCGGACGGCGTGCTGACGCTCACCGTCACCTTCAAGCTCGGCACCGACCCCGACAAGGCCCAGCAGCTGGTGCAGAACCGCGTCTCGCAGGCCGAACCGCGCCTGCCGGCGGAAGTGCGTGCGCTCGGCATCACCACGGTGAAGAGCTCGCCCGACTTCATCATGGTCGTCAACCTTGTTTCCAAGACCGACGCCTATGACATCACCTACCTGCGCAACTATGCGACGCTGAACGTCAAGGACCGCCTCGCCCGCATCGAAGGTGTCGGCCAGGTGCAGGTCTTCGGCGCAGGTGACTATTCCATGCGCGTCTGGCTCGACCCGCAGAAAGTGGCCGAACATGATCTGGCTGCCAGTGACGTTTCCGACGCCATCCGCCAGCAGAATGTGCAGGCCGCAGCCGGCGTCATCGGCGCTTCGCCGAGCCCGAACGGCGTCGACCTGCAGCTCAACGTCAATGCCCAGGGCCGTCTGACGACGCCGGAAGAATTCGGCAACATCATCGTCAAGAGCGGCGCGAACGGCGAAATCACCCGCCTGCGCGATGTCGCGCGCATCGAACTCGGCGCAGCAGACTACACGCTGCGTTCGCTGCTCGATGGTGAGCCGGCCGTGGCTGTCGCAGTGCTTCAGGCCCCCGGCTCCAACGCCATCGAAATCGCCGATAATGTCCGCGCCACCATGGACAATCTGCAATTGGCCATGCCCGATGGCGTGAAATACGAGATCGTCTACGATACGACGAAATTCGTGCGCTCCTCCATCGAGAAAGTTGTCGATACACTCCTCGAGGCCGTTGGCCTCGTGGTGCTTGTCGTCATCCTTTTCCTCCAGACCTGGCGCGCCTCGATCATTCCGCTGATCGCCGTTCCGGTCTCGATCATCGGCACCTTCGCCGTCATGTATGCCTTCGGCTTTTCCATCAACGCGTTGACGCTGTTCGGGCTCGTGCTCGCCATCGGCATCGTCGTGGATGACGCGATCGTGGTCGTTGAAAACGTCGAGCGAAACATCGAAAACGGGCTCTCACCGCGTGACGCCACCTATAAGGCCATGCGCGAAGTCTCCGGCCCGATCATCGCCATTGCGCTGGTTCTCGTCGCCGTTTTCGTGCCGCTCGCCTTCATCTCCGGCCTGTCCGGCCAGTTCTACCGGCAGTTCGCGCTGACGATTGCCATCTCCACCGTCATTTCGGCCATCAACTCGCTGACGCTGTCACCCGCTCTTGCGGCCCTGCTGCTGAAGGAACACGGTGCGCCGAAAGACTGGCTCACCCGCTTCATGGACAAGATCCTCGGCTGGTTCTTCCGTGGCTTCAACCGTGCCTTCGGCGCGGCCTCGAACGGCTACGGCAAGACGGTCGGCGGGCTGGTGACTCGCAAGAGCTTGGTGATGATCGTTTACATGGCGCTGGTGGCTGCCACCTATGGCATGTTCACGACAGTGCCGAGCGGCTTCGTGCCGGCGCAGGACAAGCAGTATCTGATCGGTTTCGCCCAGTTGCCCGATGGCGCAACGCTCGACCGCACCGAGAACGTCATCAAGCGGATGAGCGCGATCGCCATGGAAACGCCCGGTGTCAGCCACGCCATCGCCTTCCCGGGCCTGTCGATCAACGGCTTCACCATCGGCTCCAACTCCGGCATCGTCTTTGCGGTTCTCGACGATTTCGAAAAGCGCAAGACACCGGAACTCTCCGGTGGCGCCATCGCCATGCAGCTGAACCAGAAGTTCGCAGGCATTCAGGATGCCTTCATCGCCATGTTCCCGCCGCCGCCGGTCAACGGTCTCGGCCAGACAGGTGGCTTCAAGCTGCAGATCGAAGACCGGGCCGGTTACGGTTACCAGACGCTGGACGAAGCGGCGAAGGCCGTCATCGGCAAGGCATATCAGACACCGGAGCTGGCGGGCATCTTCTCCAGCTACCAGATCAACGTGCCGCAGCTCTTCGCCGATCTCGACCGCGCCAAGGCCGAACAGCTGGGCGTCTCCGTCAGCGACGTCTTCCAGACGCTGCAGATTTATCTCGGCTCGCTCTACGTCAATGACTTCAACGCCTTCGGCCGCACATACAGCGTCCGTGTGCAGGCGGACTCGCAGTTCCGCGCCCATGCGGAAGATATTGGCCGCCTGAAGGTTCGCTCCGCGACGGGTCAGATGATCCCGCTGTCGACGCTCCTGAAGGTGGATGCAACGACGGGACCGGAACGCACCAACCGTTATAACGGCTTCCTCGCAGCCGATATCAACGGCGGACCGGCACCAGGCTTCTCATCGGGCCAGGCGCAGGCGGCGATCGAGAAGATCCTTGTCGAAACCCTGCCCGCGGGGATCGATTATGAATGGACGGATCTGACCTACCAGCAGATTCTCGCCGGCAACTCCAGCATCGTGGTGTTCCCGCTGGCGCTGCTGCTCGTCTATCTCGTGCTCGCCGCGCAATATGAAAGCTTGACCCTGCCGATTGCGATCATCCTGATCGTGCCGCTCGGCGTACTTGCAGCCCTAACGGGCGTCTGGCTGACGGGAGGGGATAACAACATCTTTACGCAGATCGGCCTTGTTGTCCTTGTGGGTCTCTCGGCAAAGAACGCGATCCTGATCGTGGAATTTGCCCGGGAGCTGGAGTTCGAGGGACGAACGCCGCTCCAGGCGGCCATCGAGGCAAGCCGGCTTCGCCTGCGCCCGATCCTGATGACCTCGCTCGCCTTCATCATGGGCGTGGTGCCTCTGGTCGTCTCGACAGGTGCCGGTGCGGAGATGCGCGCCGCCATGGGTGTCGCTGTATTCTCCGGCATGATCGGCGTGACGTTCTTCGGCATCTTCATGACACCGGTCTTCTACGTGCTGGTGCGCAAACTGGCGGGCAACCGTCCGCTCATCCAGCACAAAGAGGAAGAACCGGCCAACTCGGACTACAAGCTCGAAAAGGCCGGCTGAGGCCGACACCTATCCACCGCAACCTTCGACGCAAGCCCGCCGCGCATCCCAAGATGCGCGGCGTTTTATTGGCTGGAATATTCGTGACGCTTTACTGAAATAGAATCTGTTTCAGCCAGTTATACGCCAATCCTGCTACAACGTCTCAGTGCCGAAGCTTTGGGAATGAAATATAGATGCCCTAGCCGGGCGGAACTTTAAGAAAAGGCGCGCTTTTTTAGTTAAAATTCTGTGATAAATTGAAAAGCAGGGTGATTCGGACTAAATGATTTAGTTCAGGGGCGGCATGATGGAGCAGGACTACGAGAACTGGGCGACGACCGTCGCCTATTCGATCGTGATGCATGAGGGTCTCGACCTCGCGCTTTCCGCGCAAAATCTCGACAGGGGCAAGATCCGGAACAACCGCGAGCGTCTGATGGAAGCCATCCGAACCTCGTTGCTGGAAGCCCGCTCGCGCAGCGGCCAGATGACGGTGGCCTGAGGCTCACCAAAGTGCATCAATAGCCGACTAATTCAGGCCGCCAGCAGGTCGGTCCGCACCGCCGCCTTCAGCGGCAGATGGTCGGAGGCAATGCGCGCCAATGCGCTGTCATGCGCCTCAACCTGCTCGATCAGCCCTTCTCGATTGGCGATGATCCTGTCGAGCGCCAGCACCGGCAGGTTGGACGGAAAACTCGGCACCGCCGGCGGCAGGGCGCCGAACGCATCCCGGAACGTATTGAGCGACGAGCCATTGCCGAGGCGCCATTCATTGAGATCGCCGAGAAGGACGGTGGGGCATTCGTCGCGTGCTTCCAGAAGGCCAAGCAAGGCTTTCGCCTGCTGGGCGCGGGAGTGCCGCAGAAGACCGAAATGGGCAGCGATGACACGCAGCACGCTGCCGTTTTTCAGATCAAGTTCCACGACCAGCGCGCCGCGCGGCTCAAGCCCCGGCAGCTTCAGCGTGTGCACGTCGCGCACCGCGCCTTCCCTGAACAGAACGACATTGCCGTGCCAGCCATGCGCCTTCACCCCCGATTGCACGGGAACAGGCACCAGCCCGCTCTCCCGTTCCAGCCGGGCGAGATCGAGCAGGCCGGTGCGCTCGCCAAAACGGCTGTCCGCTTCCTGTAGCGCGATGATGTCGGCGCCGATTTCCTGAATGACGCGGCTCGTGCGATCGGGATCGAACTTGCGGTCGCGGCCAACACATTTGTGAACGTTATAGGAAGCGATGATGGGAAATTGGTGGGCCTTTTCCTCAGGCTTGGCATTCTGCCGCTGGCGGTGATTGCGCAGCGAGTTCATCACGAAGGCGGGCAGGCTGGTGTTTCTGGCCAACACCGCTTTTTCGTTTTCCAGCATGCCGTCTTTTTTCACACGTCATCTCCGTTCAAAGATAGGGCGAGGCAAGCCACAGAACCCGTTCCACGAAACGAACAACGAATGGACGCGCTTTCAGTTCGCTCAGTCTCACAGGTATTGCAGCATCGCGTGCCGTCGAAATCGTCTGGCTGATGGTCTGGCCGAAGCCGTCGTCCATCACCTCGAGATCAATCTCAAAATTCAGTCGCAAAGAGCGCGGATCGAGGTTGGAGGACCCGATGTAACTCCACCGCCCGTCAATCACCAGCATCTTCGAATGATTGAATGGTCCGGTCGCCCTCCATATGCGACAATAATTGCGCAGCATCTGATCGAATTGCGCCGTCATGGCCCGATCCACCAGTACCAGATTGTTGCTCTTCGGCACGACGATATCCACGACCACGCCGCGCCGCGCCGCTGTTATGAGCGCTGAAATAAGCTCGCGATCCGGGAGAAAATAGGGCGACATGATGAGAATGGACGAGCGCGCAATGGAAAATGCGCCGGTCAGCATTTTGTGATTGGTCTCGATGCTCTTGTCAGGCCCGGACGAGCAAACGCGGGAGATGAGTTGCGAGCCCGGTATGCCGTCGGGGATCGCGATATCCCAGACCGCCGTATCCAGCACTTCCTTGGTCGTGAAGCGCCAGTCTTCCGCAGCAATCGAGAAAAAATCAGAAACCACGGGACCGGTGATCTTGAAATGCGTGTCATGGGACTGGCTCTCACCGGCGAATTCCCGTGTAAATCCTTCGCGAATATTCATGCCGCCGCTGAAGGCGACGCGCCCATCCACAACGAGAATCTTGCGGTGGGTGCGAAGATTGGCATAGGGCAGGCGCAGGCCCATGATGACATTGCCGTTGAAGACCGCTGCGACGATGCCTTTTTCGCGCAGCGTCGGCAGAATGCTCGGCACCGAATATCGCGCGCCGACCGCATCGATCAGCACCCGAACCTCGACTCCCCGCTGTTGCGCCCTCTCCAGTGCTGCAACGAAGCGCATGCCGATCCGGTCATTGTCGAAAATATAGGTTTCGAGGATGATCGACCGTTTCGCCTGCTCGATGGCCTCCAGCATGGCTTCATAAGCGAGATCGCCAGTCACCAGCGGCTCGATGCTGTTACCCGTCGTCAGCGCGTGCCGGGTCACCCGGTCGCCAAGGATTTTCATCGCCGCGAAGCGTCGCCCCACCCGCTCGGCAACCAGATCGCCGCCGGCGTCAAACCGCGCGACACGATCCATGATCTCGTCCTGCATGAAGGACCGCTGCTGCGTGATTGTGGATCGGCGGATGCGGTTGATGCCGGCAATCGCGTAGATGACGGCGCCGACGATCGGCGACAAGACGATAACGCCAACCCAGCCGAGCGCCGAGCGAACTTCTTCCTTGGTCATCGTGGCATGCACGGCCGCAACGGTACCCATGATAACGGAGAGGACGGCAAGGATATGAGGCCAATAGGCAATGACGAGATCGAGCATGGTACGACTATAGGGTATCGACCGGGAAAGTGTAACGCGGATTTCCGATATGCCGTTGCATAAACAAAAACATAGAGGTGCCCACCTGATTGCAACGCAGCAGCTGTCCGGCGTCGTCGACATGCCCTCCCCCGCCATGCTTTAGCGGGACAGACCCTTGCGGGAATAAGGGTGGAAACCGGACGTGCGATATGTCATGAGAGCGCATCTTGATCTTTGGGCAGGGGTTCTTGCGGGATTTCTGCGACGTATGAAAGCAAGAAGGCCGTGATGCAGGACAATACGCAGGGTGCCGTCATCGTCATTTCCAGCCACGTCATGCGTGGCTCCGTCGGCAACCGCGCCGCCGTCTTTGCGCTAGAGACGCTCGGTTATCCGGTCTGGGCGGTGCCGACTATCGTCATGCCCTGGCATCCCGGGCACGGCCCCTCCACCCGCATGCGCTTTCAGGACGACGATTTCGACAAGGCAATGAGCGACCTCGAAAACGCCAGATGGATAGGCGAGGTCAAGGCCGTACTGACCGGCTATTTCGGCAGCGCCGCGCAGGTTCGCTCCACCGCAAGGCTGATCCGCAACCTCAAGGAAAAGAACCCGGCGCTGATCTACGCCTGCGATCCGGTCATGGGCGATCTCGGCGGGCTCTATATTCCGCTCGAGACCGCCGAAGCCATCCGCGACGAACTCATTCCGCTGGCGACTGTCGCGACGCCCAATCGATACGAACTGGCGTGGATGAGTGGCGCGGAGCTTGAGACCAACAATGCCATCATGGATGCCGCCCTCGCCCTCGGCCCGCCGAAAATGCTGGTCACCTCGGCGGTACCGATGATGACGGGCGGCACCGGCAATCTTTATCTCAGCGGCCGCCATGCGCTTCTCGCCGAACACCGCGCCATCGAAAATGCACCGAACGGCCTCGGCGACCTGATGTCGGCGCTGTTCCTCGCCCGCCTGCTGGAGGGTCTGGACGATGAAAAGGCGCTGCAGCTGGCAACCGCCAGCGTGTTCGAAGTCCTCGCCCGCACCAAAAAACGCGACATGAACGAACTGACGCTGGAGACCGACTCGTCAAGTCTCTCCACACCCATGGCCATGGTGCAGATGCGTCATCTCTTGCATCCTTCGCGCAGCAGGCGCAAATAGCGGGCAGAGCATCTCCAGGAAAATCGGGGTGGGTTTTCCAACCGGAATGCGGCACATAGGGAGTTGGGGCGGTTTTACGGCTTAGAAAAGCGAAAACGCTCCAACGGATTGGTCTTCAACGCACCGAGTTCCTCTCTTGATCTCGGTCCAACCACAACGGTACTGCGATAGATGAAAGATTTTCCGGAAAACCTTCTCAACGGCTATAAGAACTTCATGAGCGGCCGCTATGCCGATGAGCGCGAAAGATACCGCGTTCTGGCGGAAACCGGACAGAAACCGCAAACGCTGTTCATCGCCTGTTGTGACTCCCGTTCGGCACCGGAAACCATTTTCGACTGCGGACCGGGAGAGTTGTTCGTCGTCCGCAACGTTGCCAACATGGTGCCGCCCTTCGAGCCCGACGGGCAATATCACGCAACCTCCGCCGCCATCGAATATGCTGTTCAGGTTCTGAAGGTAAAGGACATCGTCGTCATGGGTCACGGCCGCTGTGGCGGCATCCAGGCAGCACTCGATCCCAATCTCGAGCCGTTGTCGCCCGGCGATTTCATTGGCAAATGGATGAACATGGTCAAGTCGGCCGCCTCGCAAATCCAGAGCAACGATGTGATGACCGCCTCCGAGCGGCAGACGGCGCTGGAACGCGTTTCCATCCGCAACTCCATCACCAATCTGCGCGGCTTCCCTTTCGTCAAGGCACAGGAAACCGCCGGCAAGGTGAAGCTGCACGGCGCATGGTTCGATATTTCGACCGGCGAATTGTGGGTGATGGACGGCAAAACCGGCGACTTTCGCCGCCCCGATCTGTGATTAGGCGTGTAGCCTCCGCCAATAACATTCAACTTCGTCACCCGGACTTGATCCGGGGTCCAGTGCGATCAAGTCCTTGATCGCCAAAGACCCTTTCACGGCGCAGACGCGCCGTGACTGGATGCCGGATCAAGTCCGGCATGACGGAAGTGAGAATTCGCGCGTGGGAAGCGGCCTTATTGGCCGTCGATTGCCTTGCCGATGAAGGCGATGGCCTGCTGATAGACGCTTGCGGCGTTCCAGCCCTGGATGGCGGCATAATTCGCCTGCCCCTGCTGGTAACCTGCACCACGCTGCCAGCCATGGCCGACGAGGAAGTTAGCGGTGGAAGCCAGCGCATCTGCGCGCGAGCCGACAAGATCGATGCGGCCGTCGCGGTCGAAATCCACGCCGTAGCGCACCACGTTCAACGGCAGGAACTGCGTCTGGCCGATTTCACCATGTGCGGCGCCCTTGGCGTTGACATTCAGCGAACCGCTGCCGACGAGCTTCAGGGCGGCATAAAGCTGCTCGGTGAAATAATCCGAACGACGGCAGTCAAATGCCAACGTCGAAACGGCCGACAGCGTGTGCTGTTTACCCATGAAACTGCCGAAGCCCGTTTCCATGCCCCAGATGGCGAGGAGCGGACCGGCGGGCACGCCGTAGGCGCGCTCGATGGAATCGAAGAGCGCGGCATTGTTCTTCTTCATCGTCTTGCCGCGCGAAATGATCGTCTGACCGCCGCGCTTCTGCATGAACTGTTCGAAGGAGAGCTTGAAGCTGTGCTGGCCGCGATCGGCGCTGATCGTGGCGCGATTGTAGGTCACGTTGGCAAAGGCGCGATCGAGCACAGAGGCGCTGACCCCGCGCCCCGCCGCTTCCTGCTTGAAGGCGCCGACCCACGCTTCAAAACCCGCGGAGGTGTTGCCGCATTGCGCCGCCATGACCGGCGTCGCTGCCAGAACCGAGACCATGGCCACACCAGCCAGAATTGCCTTCATTGCCCGCATCTAAATCTGCCTTCGATGTTTTTGGGAGAGTTTTCCCGAGAACCAAACCATTATACTGCATGGTTCAGGTGCCAAAACTGCCTTTTGGCGGCCTAAATTGCCTTTCGACAGCAAAGCCTGCAAATAAACTGGCCGTGATCTCGCCAATTATAAAACCCGCCTGCCCCACACAGAACAGACGGGTTATACTTAACGAACCTTAAAAAATCGTATCGTTGATCAGGCAGCGGCCTTGCGCGGCTTGATGAAACCACGATTGATCAACAGTTCGGCGATCTGGACGGCATTAAGAGCTGCGCCCTTGCGCAGGTTGTCAGAAACAACCCAGAGGTTGAGCCCATTTTCCACCGTCGCATCTTCGCGGATACGCGAGATGTAGGTCGCGTCTTCACCGGCGGATTCGACCGGCGTGATGTAACCGCCGTTTTCGCGCTTGTCGATGACGAGGCAACCCGGCGCTTCGCGCAGGATATCACGCGCCTGATCGGCGGTGATCTCGTTTTCGAACTCGATATTGACCGATTCCGAATGGCCGATGAAGACAGGAACGCGCACCGCCGTGCAGGTCACCTTGATCTTCGGATCGAGCATCTTCTTCGTTTCGGCCAGAACCTTCCATTCTTCCTTCGTGTAGCCGTCTTCCATGAAGACGTCGATGTGCGGAATGACGTTGAAGGCGATACGCTTGGTGAACTTCTTGGATTCGACCGGGTCGGCCACGAAAACGGCGCGGGTCTGCTGGAACAGTTCGTCCATGCCTTCCTTGCCTGCGCCGGACACCGACTGGTAGGTGGAAACGACGACGCGCTTGATCTTGGCGAAATCATGCAGCGGCTTCAGCGCAACAACGAGCTGCGCCGTGGAGCAATTGGGATTGGCGATGATGTTCTTCTTGGTGAAGCCTGCAACCGCATCGGCGTTCACTTCCGGAACGATCAGCGGAACGTCCTGATCGTAGCGCCAGGCGGACGAGTTATCGATGACGACGCAGCCCTGCTGGCCGATCTTCGGCGACCACTTCTTGGAAACATCGCCGCCGGCCGACATCAGGCAGATATCCGTGTCGGAAAAATCGTAGTTCTCGAGGTTCGAAACCTTCAGCGTGCGGTCGCCATAGGAGACTTCCGTGCCCTGCGAGCGGGCGGAAGCGAGCGGCACGACTTCATCGGCGGGAAAACCGCGTTCGGCCAGGATATTGAGCATTTCGCGACCGACGTTGCCGGTGGCGCCTGCAATTGCAACTTTGAAACCCATGATCAAGCTCTCTTTCTGTCTCTCCTCTTTTTGGTGAGGTGGGAACCCGCATCATATCGCGGCTTCCTCGATCCCCAGCCAAACCGGGGAGAGAGCGGTGGCCAGAGACGTTAGACGGTTTTAATCGTCGTTTTGGCCGTAATTCGGATAGAATAAGAAAGACGCGGATCATCGCCGGCGGATTGTGCCGGTCCTTCCATGACGAACATGTCTGCAACATGCATGCGCAAGGTGATGCTCCTTCTTCGCGAGAAGCTATTAGAAGGTTTCTCGTTCCTGTCAAGGGAAAAGGCGCCGGCTGAAGGAGGCGTGAAGCCGCACCGCGACATATTCGGGATGCTTCACATTAGACTAAAGTCATAATCCGAAAGCATCGCTCTTACTGGGGTTAATTTTCTGTCACTCTGCTGTCACGCGCATTGCAGCCGTAAGGTTGAGTCCAGAGGAGAGAGCTGGGCTCCGCAGTGCGTCGATTGGGACATCTGTGGAGGACAGACAATGGCAAATGTTGCAGCCGTAAGCGGCGCCGCCCGTCCAATGACGGGTGAAGAGAAGAAGGTGATTTTCGCCTCTTCTCTCGGAACGGTCTTCGAATGGTACGACTTCTATCTTTACGGCTCGCTCGCGATCTACATCGGCGCGAACTTCTTCAGCCAGTATCCGGAAACGACGCGTAACATCTTCGCGCTTCTGGCCTTTGCCGCCGGCTTCCTCGTGCGCCCCTTTGGCGCGCTGGTCTTTGGCCGGCTCGGCGATATCGTCGGACGTAAATATACCTTCCTCATCACCATCCTCATCATGGGTGTGTCCACCTTCCTCGTCGGCGTGCTGCCCGGCGCATCGCAGATCGGCATTGCCGCTCCGATCATCCTGATCGTTCTGCGCATGCTGCAGGGTCTGGCGCTTGGCGGTGAATATGGCGGCGCTGCAACCTATGTTGCCGAGCATGCCCCCAATGGTCGCAGAGGTTACTACACCTCCTGGATCCAGACGACGGCGACGCTCGGCCTGTTCCTGTCGCTGGTGGTCATTCTCGGCGTGCAGTTTGCACTCGGCAAGGAAGCTTTCGCTGCCTGGGGCTGGCGCATTCCCTTCCTCGTTTCCGTTCTGCTGCTCGGCGTATCCGTCTGGATCCGTCTGAAGATGAACGAATCTCCTGCCTTCAAGAAGATGAAGGAAGAGGGCAAGACGTCGAAAGCGCCGCTGAGCGAAGCTTTCGGCCAGTGGAAAAACGCCAAGATCGCGCTCATCGCGCTTGTCGGCGCCGTCATCGGTCAGGCCGTTGTCTGGTACACGGGCCAGTTCTACGCGCTGTTCTTCCTGCAGAGCATTCTGAAGGTCGACGGCCAGTCCGCCAACATCATGGTGGCGGCAGCGCTCATTCTCGGCACCAGCTTCTTCGTCATCTTCGGCTGGCTGTCCGACAAGATCGGCCGCAAGCCGATCATCATGGCCGGTCTGATCCTTGCCATGCTTACCTACTTCCCGCTGTTCAAGGCACTGACCTGGGCAGGTAACCCGGCGCTTGCACAGGCGCAGTCCAGCGTTCGCGCCACCGTCAGCGCCGCACCCGGCGACTGCAAATTCCAGTTCAACCCGACGGGCACGGCAAAGTTCACCACATCCTGCGATATCGCAACCTCGTTCCTGACGCGCAATTCCGTGCCTTATGACGTGGTCGCGGGGCCGGCCGGCCAGCCGGCCACCGTCAAGATTGGCGACGCCACCATCACCAGCTACGACGCCGTCGCCGCTGGCGCGGATGCCGCAGCCAAGGACAGGGCCTTCCAGAAGCAGGTCAACATGGCGCTTCACGATGGCGGCTACCCGCTGGTGCGCGGCGCGGCACAGGTGCCGGACGCAAAACTGGACGCCTTCATTGCCGCAAACCCGGAACTGAACCTCAATGCCGATGCCGTTCGCGCCGCCGACAAGAAGATGGTTGCGACCGACAAGCTGGTGGCTGACAAGCTGCTCACTCCGGCCGAAACCGGTGGTGCAGCCGAAATGGCCGTCTACACTGTGGCCGGCGGCGGCACCTTCTCGATGGTAGCCGATCCGGCTGCCGTGAACTGGGTCGTCATCATCGCGGTTTTGACCGTCCTCGTCATCTACGTGACGATGGTCTATGGCCCGATCGCAGCATTGCTGGTGGAACTGTTCCCGACCCGCATCCGCTACTCCGGCATGTCGCTGCCATACCACATCGGCAACGGCTGGTTCGGCGGTCTTCTGCCCGCCACCGCCTTTGCGATGAGCGCGGCGAAGGGCGATATCTACTACGGCCTCTGGTATCCGATCATCTTTGCAGGCATCACGCTGGTCATCGGCCTGCTGTTCCTGCCGGAAACCAAGGATCGCGATATCCATGCCATGGATTGAGTGACACCCGATAGACTGTGGAAATCACCCGGCGTTTCGGCGCCGGGTTTTTTGTTGCCGCCGTACCGCCATGGCCGAAAATGGGCTTTTCCGGCCTGTCAATCCGCCGCAGGTAGAAAACAGCAATAACAAGACAAAAACGCCCGAAATGGGCTATGACGGCTTATCAGGACGGGAATGGGAGAGCAGTTTTGAGAATCGGGACACCAAGAGAACTCTATGAAGGTGAAGCGCGGGTCGCCATGACGCCTGACAGCGCGCAGGCTTTGCAGAAACTCGGCTATGAGTGCGTCGTCGAGGCAGGGGCCGGCAAGGCGGCCGGCTTTTCTGACGACGCCTATCGCGCAGCCGGCGTGACGGTGGTCGACAGCGCCGAGGCGCTTTACAGCGGCTCCGATATCATCGCCAAGGTTCGCCCGCCGGAAACGGCGGAAATTGATCGCCTGTCTTCGGACAAGACTCTGATCTCGTTCTTCTATCCCGCCCAGAACAAGGACCTTCTGGAACAGGCGAAGGAAAAGGGCGCAAACGTCATCGCCATGGACATGGTGCCGCGTATCTCCCGCGCCCAGAAGATGGACGCCCTGTCTTCCATGGCCAATATCGCCGGCTATCGTGCGGTCATCGAGGCCAGCAATAATTTCGGCCGCTTCTTCACCGGTCAGGTGACGGCCGCCGGCAAGGTGCCGCCCGCGAAGGTGCTGGTCATCGGCGCCGGCGTTGCCGGTCTTGCCGCCATCGGTACGGCCACATCGCTCGGCGCGATCACCTATGCCTT
This sequence comes from Agrobacterium sp. DKPNP3, assembly GCF_052686535.1. Taxonomy (NCBI): domain Bacteria; kingdom Pseudomonadati; phylum Pseudomonadota; class Alphaproteobacteria; order Hyphomicrobiales; family Rhizobiaceae; genus Agrobacterium; species Agrobacterium sp. DKPNP3. The sequence goes on from NZ_JBQYSN010000060.1 coordinate 30,718, forward strand.
CGACGTGCGCCCTGAAGTGGCCGAGCAGATCGAATCCATGGGCGCGGAATTCGTCTATCTCGATTTTGCCGACCAGCAGCAGGATGGTGCAGCGACCGGCGGTTATGCCGCCCCCTCCTCGCCGGAATTCCGCGAGAAGCAGCTGGAGAAATTCCGCGAACTCGCCCCGCAGATGGATATCGTCATCACCACGGCGCTGATCC